>NZ_RZRA01000258.1:0-6154 GCF_003998945.1 Mesorhizobium sp. M7A.F.Ca.CA.003.01.2.1
GCGGAAGTGCGGATGGCCGGCATTCTGCAAAGCCAGGCCGAAATGCAGGGCCGCATGGGCGCCATTGCGGAAGTGTTCGGCGCACGGCAGGCGGAACTGACGCAATCGATCGGCCAACGCCTCGACGCCATGACCGGCCGGCTCGGCCAGACCATGACCGAGCAGACCAAATCCACGCATGAGAGCCTGGCCAAATTGCAGGAACGGCTGGCGATCATCGACGTCGCGCAAGGCAACATCCAGTCGCTCGCCGGCCAGGTCGTGCAATTGCAGGCGATCCTCTCGAACAAGCAGACGCGCGGCGCGTTCGGCCAGTCGCGCATGGAGGCGATCGTTGCCGACGGCCTGCCGCACGGTGCCTATGAGTTCCAGGCGACGCTGTCGAACGGCAGCCGGCCCGACTGCCTGGTGAAGATGCCGAACGGCGCGCCGTCGCTGGCCATCGATGCAAAATTTCCGCTGGAAGCCTGGAACGCCATCCGCGCCGCCGATGGCGCCGATCTGCAGAAGGCAGCTTCGCAGGCCTTCCGCCGCGACATCGAGATCCATGTCCGCGATATCTCGGAAAAATACCTGATCCAGGGCGAGACGCAGGACACTGCCTTCATGTTCGTGCCGTCGGAATCGGTGTTCGCCGAGATCCACGAGAATTTCGAGGCGATCGTGCACAAGGCGCACCGTGCGCGCGTCGTCATCGTCTCGCCGTCGCTGCTGATGCTGTCGATCCAGGTCATCCAGGCGATCCTCAAGGATGCCCGCATGCGCGAACAGGCGCACCTGATCCAGGGCGAGGTCATCCGGCTGATGGAGGATGTTGCGCGTGTCGATGAGCGGGTGCGCAAGCTGCAGGTGCATTTCGGCCAGTCGGCCAAGGACATCGACGACATACTGGTTTCGACGTCGAAGGTCACCAAGCGCGGCCAGAAGATCGAGGCGCTGGAATTCGGCGCGCAGCCCGACGGCGATGCCGCCGTAGACGCCGCGTCACGGGCTCCCGCCGCCAAGGTCGATACCGGCGCGCGCGTTGCCGATTCGAAAACCGGGCAGCTCAGGCTGAGGGTCGTCGAAGGCGACGATTGAGGCGCGGTGCCGGACCGGCGCTACTGCTCCTCCAACGTGGTCATGCCCTGAAATTCAGGCAGCCAGTGCAGCGCCGAGCGGTGCCATTTCTGCTGTGTCGGGATCAAATCCTGGCGCTGCCGCGCGGTCCCCACGCGAATTCCATAGACCTTCGGACCATCTCCGACAGACGTGGCGTAAAGATGCGAACCGCAGTCGGCGCAAAAGGCCTGGGTGCGCTTGGCGCCGCTCGCCACGATCTTGATGTAGATTTTCGGCGTGCCCTTGGTGATGCGATAGTTGCTTTCCGGCGCCGGAACCGTAAGGCGAAAAGCCGTGCCGGTCAGTTGCTGGCAATCCGTGCAGTGGCAGATCGTGGTCTTTTCCGGATCGACCTCCGCCTCGTAGGTGATGGCGCCACAATGACAGCCGCCGTCTATTCTCATCTTCGTTCCTCCAAAGCCCCTTCAATCTAGCGGCGCAAGGCCGTGAGGCAATGGCACGGTTTTAGTCCAGGGCAGGATCGGATGCGGAATCGATCAGCCTGCGTCGCTGCTCCCAGGTGCCTGACGTCTGCGGCTTGACGAACAGCCGTGTGATCTCCGGCATTTCCTTCTTCAACTGCGCCTCCAGGCGCTCGACGCAAGCTTCGATCTCGGGCGCCGTCAAATGGTCCTCGAACTCGATGCTGAGCCCGGCGACGATCTCTGTCGGCCCCATATGGACGGTCAGGACGCCGTTCGCCCGCTGCACCGCCGGATCCTGCTGGGCGATCGCCAGCACTTTCATCTGCACCTCGGGCGACGCCGGCTCGCCGATCAGCAGGCCCTTGCTTTCGCGGGCCAGGAAGATCGCGGTCGCGCCAAGGATCAGTCCGATGCCGATCGAGGCGGCGCCGTCGAGCTCCGGCATCTCCAGCAGTTCCGCTGCCAATATGCCGGCGAAAGCGACGATCAGGCCGAGAAGTGCCGCACTGTCCTCGAACAGCACGGTGTAGACGCTCGGATCCTTGCTCGACTGCACGGCCTGCAGCCAGCCTTGCCTGCCCTTCTGCCGGCGAAACTCCTTCAGGGCGACCCACCACGAACTGCCTTCGAACAGGAAGGAAAGGCCCAGAACAATATAGTTTACCTTGGCGTTGGCGACCGGCTCCGGCGCCATGATATGGACCACGCCTTCGTAGAACGACACGCCGGCGCCCAGCGCGAAGACGAGGAGCGCGACGATGAAGCTCCAGAAGTAGAGTTCGCGGCCGTGGCCGAGCGGATGCGTGCGATCGGCAGGGCGAGCGGCGCGGTGCATGCCGTAGAGCAGCAGGCCGCCATTGCCGGTATCGACCAGCGAATGGACGCCCTCCGACAGCATCGCCGAACTGCCGGTAAAGGCGGCGGCGGCGAACTTGGTCAGCGCGATGGCGAGATTGCCGGCGAGCGCCGCGTAGATCACCTTTTTTGAGCCGCCGTGCCCGGCCATGGCATTTGCCCCCGTTCAAGGCGCAGTCTAGCGGCCAGGCCGCTAAAGCTCCACAGGCATCACACCGCGCGAATGTCGGGTCGTCCACGGCAGCGGCCATGAGAGATCCGGTCTATGGAAAACGGCGACTACTCGATGATCTCGCTGGTCCACACCTTGAAGCCGGCAAGCGTTCCCGGGCCGAAAATATGGGTCAGCGGCACGTCGGCGGCGTCGCGGCCGGAGGCGATCAGGATGCGGCCGATGCGCGGTGCATTGTTGCGCGGGTCGAAGACATGCCAGCGGCCGCCGAGATAGACTTCCATCCAGGCGCAGAAATCCATGCTTGCCCATGGCTTCGGCATACCGATGTCGCTGATGTAGCCGGTGCAATAGCGCGTTGGGATGTTGAGTGCCCGGCAGAAGGTGACGGCGAGATGCGCGTAGTCGCGGCACACGCCGCTCTGTTCACGATAGGCTTCCGCCGCGGTGCGCGTCGGCCGTGCATTGCCGTAGTTGAAGACGATGTGGCTGTGGACGAAGTCGCAGACCGCCTGCACGCGCGGAATACCCAGCGGCGTGTTGCCGAACAGCCGCCACGCCTCGTCAGCCAGAAGGTCGCTTTCGCAAAAACGGCTGGGCAGCAGGAACAGCAATGTGTCCGCCGGCAGGTCGCGCACCTCGTGCTGCCAGGCCATCAGGTCGCCCATCTCGAAGGTGCCGGGGTCGCGGATCACCGCGTCGGTGCCGAAGGTGAAGCGCCCGGGCGGCGCGACAAGCCGGTTGCACCAATTGCCGAAACTGTCGCGATAGCTTTCGATCGGCACCGGCGGATTGGAGATCAGGAAATCCGGCCGCTCGAGATCGGAGGCCCGCGAATAGTGCACATTCAGCATCGCGATGAGCGGCGTTTCCTGCGGAAAGTCGAAGCTCATCTCGCAGCCGATGTGGATTCGCATTGTCGTCCTGACGGCCTGCCTGACGATCACCCGGCGAAGCTCGGGTCGATGCTGCAGTGCGAAAATGACCATGGCACGGACCGCCATGGTTTACGAGCAAATTAGAGCAATTCCAGGAAAAGTGTGAAGCGGTTTTCCGTCCGGAATTGCGTCAAAACAAAGAGTTAGAGCAATTCACTGTTTCCGCGAAACGGTGAATTGCTCTAGAAACCGGTTGAAAGCGATCCGCTGTCGGCGGCAACAGTCGCTAACCCCTTGCGGTCGGGCGGTTCTCTTGTTTCACTTGGCTTCTCACATCAGGAGGAACGAATCATGGCTAAAGGTGCGATGAAGGCAGGCAAGGAAGCCCGCAAGCCGAAGAAGGACGCCAAGAAGCCCGCTCCGGCTCCGGCGCTGAAGGCGCCGCCGGTCAAGGCGATGAAGCTCAAGGACAAGTAGGTCCGGCGATCCACTTCGCAATAAGATTACGGCCGGCGACACTTGTTGCCGGTCGCTGTTGATCGAGCGCCCGAAATTCTTATATTGGCGTGGCGGGGACGACCTCGCGCTTCCCCAAATCCGGACGGGACGACCCGCCATTGTTTGACTGATCGTCGGACGCCGAAGTCACTTTTCGGTCCGATGCTCTGATGGAGCGTTGTCGATGTCGTGGATTCTTCTCTTTTTCGCTGGCTTGTTCGAGATCGGCTGGGCAATCGGCCTCAAATACACCGATGGCTTCTCGAAGCTGGTGCCGACCGTGCTGACCGTTGCCTCGATGGTCGTCAGCCTCACTCTGCTCGGCCTGGCGCTGAAGGCGCTGCCCGTCGGCACCGCCTATGCGGTGTGGACCGGCATCGGCACCGTCGGTACGGCACTGCTCGGCATCTGGCTGCTCGGCGAACCGGCCACCGCGATCAGGCTGGCCTGCATCGCGCTCATCGTCTGCGGCATCATGGGGCTGAAGTTCGCCGCCTGACGGTAACGCTTAGGTCTCTTGGTTTGCGCATGTCGTCCTCCCAGAGCCGGGACCAGGGCGACATGCATGGGACAAACACGTTCAGGGCCGCTGCGAGGCGACCCTGGTTCTCGAAGCAGATTGCTCCGTAGCCGAGAGCTAGCGGGCGGAGAAGCCCGGAGGCGTCCTGCCGGTACGCTGCTTGCGTGCCGCATAACGCGCGTCACGCTTGGCCTTGCGTTCGGCTTCGTCGGCCAGAAGACGGGCGATGCGCTCGTTCTCTTCGGATTCCCGAATCTTGGCCTCGGCCTGTGCAGCTTCCTCGGCGGCGATACGTGCCGCTTCGGCTGCTGCCTCGCGCTCGGCCTTCTCGACCGCTTCGCGTGCCAGCTTCTCCTGCTTCAGCCGGGCCTTTTCGGCCTCGCGGATTTCGCGGGCCGCAAGGATAGCCTTGCGTTCAGCCTGCCGCGCCAGCACTGCGGGATCATCCGCCGCCGGCTTTGCCTTGAAGCGCTCGAGGAGCGCCTTCTTTGCCTCGTTTGCGGCATTGCGCCGCTCGAAAACGTCTTTTTCCCTGTAGATAGCCAAGTCCACTTCCCTGAAGTCAATTCGCGACGCTTACATACGCGCGAAAACCGAGAGTTCAAGCGCCAAAACGGCATGGCAGCCATGAAATTGTCGGCTGTTGCACTCGGGAGACGCCTTTGGAGCAATTCCAGGAAAAGTGTGAAGCGGTTTTCCGTCCGGAATGGCGACGAAGAGATAGAGCCGAAACCGACATGCACTGTTCACCGTCCGCCCCACTGGCGGCGCGGCTGAGGCGTCGCTACGTCTAACCCGAAAACCCAACACCAGGATGACATCAAATGGAACTCGGTCTCTACACATTCGCCGACGTCAGCCCGCAGCCGGGCCCCGGTGCCATCGGCCCGCATGAGCGGCTGCGCAACCTGATCGAGGAGATCGAGCTGGCCGACCAGGTCGGCCTCGACGTCTTCGGCCTCGGCGAGCATCACCGGCCCGACTATGCCGCCTCCGCACCGGTCGTGGCCCTGGCCGCGGCGGCCGAGCGTTCGAAGCGCATCAAGCTGACCAGCGCGGTCACCGTTCTGTCTTCCGATGACCCGGTGCGCGTTTTCCAGCAATTTGCCACGCTCGATCTTCTGTCGGGCGGCCGCGCCGAGATCATGGCCGGGCGCGGCTCGTTCATCGAATCCTTCCCGCTGTTCGGTTTCAACCTCGAGGATTATGACGAGCTGTTCGCCGAAAAACTCGATCTGCTGCTTGCCATCCGCGACAGCGTGAAGGTCACCTGGTCGGGCAATCTGCGTGCGCCGATCAACGATCGCGGCGTTTATCCCCGGCCCTTCCAGGACAGGCTACCGGTCTGGATCGCCATTGGCGGCACGCCGCAGTCTGCCGCCCGCGCTGGCGCGCTCGGCCTGCCGCTGGCGCTCGCCATCATTGGCGGCGAGCCGGCGCGTTTCGCGCCGCTGTTCGATCTCTACCGCGAAGCCGCCAAGCGCGCCGGCAGTGATCCGGCGGGCCTTGCCACCAGCATCAACGTGCACGGCTTCATCGCCGAGACGACCGAGCAGGCGGCGGACGATTTCTACGGCCCGCAGGCGGAAGTGATGAATCGCATCGGCCGCGAGCGCGGCTGGGGTCCGACCTCGCGGGCGCATTTCGACCAGTCGCGCGGCCCCACAGGCGCCCTGTTCGTCGGCAGTCCCGAGCAAGTGGCTGA
>NZ_RZRA01000259.1:0-6142 GCF_003998945.1 Mesorhizobium sp. M7A.F.Ca.CA.003.01.2.1
GTGCTGGTGGTGGCGGCAGCCGCCTGGCTGCGCTTTTATCCCGGCGCACCGGACGTGCTGGCACGTTGGGGCATCGACTGGGCTTACGCGGCAACGCCCCCGGCTGAAACCGGTGCCGCCAACGCGAGGCAGGCAAACGGCCGCAACGGCAACCAGCGGGTGAACGTGGTCGCCTTGGCGGCCACTTCGGCTGTTATCAACGACCGCCTGCAGGCGATCGGCACCGGCCGTGCCAACGCCTCGGTGACCGTCAATCCTTACAGCTCCGGCCGCCTCGCCGAACTGCTGGTCGAATCCGGCAGCCATGTCGAGAAGGGACAGATCCTCGCCACCCTCGATTCCGAGACCGAAGTGATCTCTCAGGACCGTGCCAAGCTCGCCTTGCAGGACGCTCAGTCCAAGCTCGACCGCGTTAAGTCGCTGCGTGCCTCCAATGCCGCGACCCCGGTAGCCGTGGCTGATGCCGAGGTGGTGCTGGCGGGCGCCAAGCTGGCGCTTCAGGACGCGGAACTTGCACTGCAGCGCCGGTCGATCCTGGCGCCGATCGCCGGCACCGTCGGCATCCTGCCGATCTCGGCCGGCAATTACGTCACCAACCAGTCGGCCATCGCCACGCTCGACGACCGGTCCTCGATCCTGGTCGATTTCCTGGTACCCGAGCGCTTCGCCGCCGCCGTCAAGGTCGGTGCGCAATTGACGGCGACGCCGATCGCCAATCCCAGCAACGCCTATAGCGGCACCGTTTCGGCCATCGACAACCACATCGATGAAAAGAGTCGCACGCTGCTGGTCAAGGCCAAGATCGCCAACCCGGCCGATTCGCTGCGCGCCGGCATGTCGTTCGGCATCACCATGAAATTTCCGGGGCAAACCTATCCGGCCGTCAGCCCGCTGGCGATCCTGTGGGGGTCGGACGGCGCCTATGTCTGGCAGATCGAGGATGGCAAGGCCAGGCGGGTCCCGGTGCGCATCATCCAGCGCAACACCGAGACCGTGCTGATCGACGCCGAGATCGACAATGGCGACATGGTGGTCACAGAAGGCACCCAGAGCGTCAGCGAGGGCGGCGCGGTTCGCCTTGCCGGCGAAGAGCAGCGCGCCGCGGACGCCGCCGCAGGCTCATGACCGGAACCATCAACACCGCCAGCGAGACCGGCTTCACCGCCCTGTTCATCCGCAGGCCGGTCATGGCCTTCGTGCTCAACACACTGATTGCGGTCGCCGGCCTGGCCGCTTTCTACGGCGTCGAGATCCGCGAACTGCCTGATGTCGACCGCGCGGTCGTCACTGTTTCCACCACCTTCGAGGGCGCGGCGGCCGAGACCGTCGACCGCGAACTGACCGACACGATCGAGGGCGCCGTCGCCCGCGTCTCAGGCGTCAAGTCGATCTCGTCGTCTTCCTCGTTCGGCTCGAGCCGCGTCACCATCGAGTTCAACGACGGCGTCGATCTGAATGTCGCCGCCTC
Organism: Mesorhizobium sp. M7A.F.Ca.CA.003.01.2.1; assembly: GCF_003998945.1. Lineage (NCBI taxonomy): Bacteria > Pseudomonadati > Pseudomonadota > Alphaproteobacteria > Hyphomicrobiales > Phyllobacteriaceae > Mesorhizobium > Mesorhizobium sp. M7A.F.Ca.CA.003.01.2.1. Next base: position 1,469 of record NZ_RZRA01000259.1, read on the forward strand.
GGACGTGCGTGATGCTGTCGGCCGCGTCGCCAATCAGATGCCCGACACCGCCGATCCGCCGCGCATCGTCAAGGCCGACGCCAATTCCGACGCGGTGATGCGACTGGCGGTGACCTCGGACAACATGTCGATCCAGGACATGACCGTGGTGGTCCAGGACCAGATCGAGGACGAGCTTGCCGCCGTGCCCGGCGTTGCCGACGTCCAGGTCTATGGCGACCGCGACAAGATCTTTCGCATCGATGTCGACCAGAACAAGCTGGCCAGCCTCGGCTTCACGGTTGCCGATCTCAGGGCCGCCCTTGCCTCGGTCGCTTTCGATTCCCCTGCCGGTTCGATCACCACGACCAACCAGGACCTGATCGTCCGCACGACTGCCGACGTGACCACGCCGGAAGAGTTCGAAAACATCATTGTCGGCGGCACGACGCGCATCCGCGACGTCGCCACCGTCACGCTCGGTCCCGACGTCGGCCAGACCACGCTGCGCTCGGATGGCAAGACCGGCATCGGCATCGGCATCATCCGCCAGGCGGAATCGAACACGCTGGACATCTCGACCGGCGTCCAGTCCGCCGTCGCCAAGCTGCAGGAAAACCTGCCCAAGGGCATGTCGATCAAGATCACCAGCGACGACGCCGTCTTCGTCAAGGGCGCGGTGCACGAGGTCGAGATCGCACTCGGCCTGTCCGTGACCATGGTGCTGATCGTCATCTATGTGTTTCTCCTCGACTGGCGCGCGACGCTGATCCCCGGCCTGTCGATGCCGGTCGCCATGATCGGCACCATCGCTGCCATCTATCTGGCCGGCTTCTCGGTCAACATCCTGACCCTGCTCGCTCTGGTGCTGGCGACGGGACTGGTCGTCGACGACGCCATCGTCGTGCTCGAAAACATCGTGCGACGACGCAATGAAGGCATGGGGCCCCGCGCCGCCGCCGTGCTTGGCGCGCAGGAAGTGTTTTTCGCCGTCATTGCCACCACCTTGACGCTGGTCGCCGTCTTCGTGCCGATTTCGTTCCTGCCCGGCCAGACCGGCGGCCTGTTCCGCGAATTCGGCTTCGTGCTTGCCATGTCGGTGCTATTGTCCTGCGTTGTGGCGCTGACGCTGTGCCCGATGCTCGCCTCGCGCATGCTGACCAGCGCATCGCTCCACCACGAAGGGGGCCATGGCATCGGCGCCCGCATCGGCGGCGCGCTCAATACGGCCTACAAGCGCGGCCTACACGCCTGCCTCGACGCGCCATGGATCGTGCTTCTGGTCGCGGTGCTGTTTGCCGGCACCGCCTTCACGCTGTTCGGCACCATCCGCCAGGAGCTGACGCCGACCGAGGACCGCGCCGCCGTGCTTCTGCGCATCAGCGCCCCGCAAGGCGTCAGCCTCGACTATACGACGCAGCAGATGCAGAAGATCGAGAGACTGATCCAGCCGATGCGCGATTCCGGCGAGATCCGCTCGACCTTCGAGAATGCCGGCCAGAACGGCTCCTACAATTCCGGCTTCATGGTGATGACGTTGGCGCCGTGGAACGAGCGCAGCCGCAGCCAGCAGGAGATCATGGCCGAGATCAGCCAGTTGACCAGGCAGGTGCCGAGCGTGCGCATCTTCCCGGTACAGCCCAACAGCCTCGGCATCCGTGGCGCCGGCAACGGCCTGCAGTTCGCGCTGGTCGGCAACGACCGCAAGGCGCTCGGCGACGCAGCCGTGAAGATCATCGCCGAGATGCAGAAGGACGCGCGCTTCCAGACACCGCGCCTGTCGATCGACCCGACGCAACCGCAGCTCGCCGTGGCCATCGACCGCGAGCGCGCCTCCGACCTCGGCATCGACATATCGGGACTGGCCAACACCTTGCAGGCCATGCTCGACGGCAACGATGTCGTCGACGTCTACATTGCCGACCGCAGCTACGGCGTGAAGCTGGTCTCGACCACCAATCCGATCAACGATCCGACCGATCTGGAAAACATCTTCCTGAAGACGGCAGACGGACGTTTCGTGCCGATGTCGACCATCGCCACGCTGACCGAACGTGCCGTACCGCCATCGCTGTCGCGCGAACAGCAGCAGCCCTCGGTGGCCATCACCTCCAACCTCAGTGGCGACTTCGCGCTTGGCGACGCGCTCACCCGCGCCGAGGAGATCGCCACGCCGCTGCTGCCTGCGGGCAGCCGCATCCTGCCTCTGGCCGAGGCGGCGACGCTGGGCGAAACCAACAGCGCCATGATCACCATTTTCGGCTTCGCGCTGGTCATCATCCTTTTGGTGCTGGCCGCCCAGTTCGAAAGTTTCGTCAGTGCCGTCATCATCATGGCGACGGTGCCGCTCGGACTGGCCTGCGCGATTTTCGCGCTTCTGCTCTCGGGCACCAGTCTCAACGCCTACAGCCAGATCGGCCTGGTGCTTTTGGTTGGCGTCATGGCCAAGAACGGCATCCTGATCGTCGAATTCGCCAACCAGCTGCGCGATCGCGGGCTTGGCGTGCGCGAAGCGATCGAGCAGGCCTCGATCATCCGCGTGCGGCCGGTGATGATGACGATGATCTGCACCGTGCTCGGCGGCTTGCCGCTGGTGCTGGCGAGCGGCGCCGGTGCCGAGGCGCGCGTCGCGCTCGGCTGGGTTATCGTCGGCGGCCTGGGGTTGGCCACCGTCTCGACGCTGTTCCTGACGCCGGTCGCCTATCTCCTGCTTGGCCGCTTCGTGACGCCGAAGACCCATGAGGAAGCGCGACTGAAGCGCGAGTTGGAGGAAGCCGCCTACACCAATGTGGAACCGGCGGAGTAAAGAAATCCAGGGAAAAGTGTGTAGCGGTTTTCCGTCCGGAATTTCGTAAGAAAAATAGTTCCGCCTATCTCAAGAACCGGCCTTCGATCGACCAGCGCGCGGCGAGGAAATTCAGCACCGCCGCCACCACGACACCGGCGATCTTTGCCGGCCACACTCCGGCGATGCCGGCAAACAGCGCGATGGAGAGGCTGGAGACGCCGAGCGAAATCAGCCCTCCAAGCGAGGCGAAGCGAAGGAATGCGTCACGCAGCCGGATGGCTCGATTGCGCTCGAACGACCAGAAGCCGTTCGCCGCGAAGGAAAAGGTGACGGCGATGAACCAGGCAGCAACGTTGGCCGGCAGCGGCGAAGCACCGAGCTTGAGCAGCAGGAAGAAGCTGGCAAGGTCGATGGCCGTGTTCGCCAGTCCGACAATGGCAAAGCGGACGATCTTGTTGCCGGTCGAACGCGGGGGCCGCTCGGCGTCGTTCATCCCCTGCCATCCATGATTGCGACATTGGCGCGGGCCAGGCTGGCTCCGAACGCGTCCGATGCCAGGGCCGCGAATTCGACCTCGCGCACACCTTGCATCGTGTCGCGCGCGCGCAGCGTCTCGTCGACATGGCCGGGATGGCACATGAACAGCCCTTGTTCCGGCAACCCTTCGACGGCGGCCTGCAGAACCGCAGTGAACTTTTCGGGCTGCCGCCAGTCATAGATGCCGGCGAGCGGCTGGAAAACGATGAAGCCGGCGCGCTGCATCGAACGGTTGAACCCGGCAGCGAGCGCGGCAATCGCGGCGACCTTCGACCCTGCGGCCAGCGCCGGGCCGCCGCGTAGGGCCGGCCTGTCGGCGCCTTCTGGAAACCGCGCGCGCAGCCATGTGCGCACGACGGGAAGGAAATGCACATGCTGATGCCCGTCGACGAAATCGGGGCGGCGGCCAAGCGCCTCGACGAAGCGGCTGTACTGGGCGTCAAGCTCGGCATGAACATGGCGCTCGTCGATGCGGCCGCGCAGAACAGGCAAGGCCAGTGCGCGGAGCGGTGGCAGCCGGCCTTCCGGCGCCAGGTTCGACCGGCCGGTAATGGTCAACTGGTCGGTCAAGGTGAGATGCAGCCCGACCGCGGCCCGGCCGCACAGCGGTTTTATGCGCGCTGCCTCCGCTTCCCATTCCGGAAAGCCGGTCATGCAGCTGGTGCCGGTCAGGCGGCCGCGATCGAGCAGGTCGAGAATCGCGGCGGAAACGCCGGGCGCCAGGCCGTAATCGTCGGCGATCAGGCGGATGCGCCGCGTCATCTGTTCGAAGTGCCTGGCTCCGGCCGATCGGCGGGGGCCACGCTGCGCACGACGTCGCGCACGAGATAGACCGGGCGATCCTTGCTCTCGCTGAGCGTGACCCAGACGTATTCGCCGATCAGGCCAAGCAAGGTCAGGTTGAGGCCGCCGAGCAGGACGACGGCAACCAGCAGGCTGGGGTAGCCCGGAACGGCAATGCCGTAGAAGATCACCTCGAAGAGCACCTTGGCGCCATAGAGCGCACCGGCCAACGCCGCGAGCAGCCCGCTGAGGCTGATGAGACGCAAGGGAATGACGGAAAAGGAAGTAAAACCTTCGAGCGAGAAGGCGATCAGGTTGAGCCGGCTCCATTTCGACGTGCCGCTGGCGCGGCCTTCCGGCGAATAGGGCAACGCCTTCTGGCGAAAGCCGGCCCAGGCAAACAGGCCCTTGTTGAAGCGCCGCTTGTCGCGCAGGCTGGTCAGCGCGCGCGCCACGGCGCCGCGCATGACGCGAAAGTCGCCGGCATTTTCGGGAATATCGAAACGCTGGCTCGAGTTGATCAGGCTGTAGAAAAGCCGTGCAAGCTGGCTGCGCCGCCAGCTCGCCTCGCGGCGGTCGTTCTGCGC
>NZ_RZRA01000025.1:0-14965 GCF_003998945.1 Mesorhizobium sp. M7A.F.Ca.CA.003.01.2.1
CTCGAGAACGCCGCACGTGCCCAGGGCTTCAAGCACATCGCTTTCCAGTTCGAGCCGATCGCGGCGGCGCTCGACTACGAGCAGAAGGTGACACGCGAGGAACTGGCGCTGATCATCGATATGGGCGGCGGCACGTCGGACTTCTCGATCGTGCGGGTCTCGCCGCAGCGCTCCCGTTCGCTCGACCGCAAGGACGACATCCTGGCCAGCCGGGGCGTCCATATCGGCGGTACGGATTTCGATCGGCTGCTGAGCATCGCCCATGTCATGCCGCAGCTCGGCTATTTGACGCCGACCAAGGACGGCAAGCGCAACCTGCCGGCAAGCTATTTCATCGACCTCGCCACATGGCAGCGCATCAACCTGGTCTACACCGCCAAGGCGATGACGCATCTGCGCCAGATCCGCTACGAGGCCGAGCGCGCCGACCTCGTCGACCGTTTCATCCACGTCGTCGAACACCGCTACGGACACGCGCTGGCCGCACGTGTCGAGAAGGCCAAGATAGAGCTGACCGACAGGTCATCCGCAGAGGTCGCTGTGAAGCTGCCGGGTGCGGAGTTCACCGCCGAAATCACGCGCAGCGGGCTCGACGCGACGATTGCCAGGGACATCGAGCGGGTCACCGCAACGGTCGGGCAGACTATCAGGGACGCTGAGGTGAAGCCGTCCGACATCACCGCGGTGTTCCTGACCGGCGGATCGACCGCGATCCCGCTGGCCAAACGAGAGATCCTGTCGCTGGTGCCGCAGGCATCCGTCATCGAAGGCGACATGTTCGGCTCGGTCGGACTTGGCCTGGCGCTGGATGCGCAACGCAAGTTCGGCTGAGGCTTTCTTCGAGCGGTCCAGCTTTTCAGAGATTACTGATCCGCTTTAGGCCAGGTCGTGTACCCATAACCTTCGGCGTGATGCGATGAAGATCACGTCCGCTTTGCGCCGATAGCGACCAAGCTCGTGCGCCAGCGCGATATGTCGCAATGGGCCAGAAGCTGTCGTGGGGCCGCCGTGACAGATGCCTACCCGCGTGTCGTCAAAGTCGAGAGCTGGTCAGTATCGTAGCGGTTCCGCAGCTCAGCGAGGGCTTTTGGGTCCGGCGCACCCTGCGCCGCGAGTTTGGCAAGTTCTTCGAAGTAGCGTTCGTGGCCAGGCGGAGAGACGGTCATCAGCACGCGGGCGGGTCTCTCACTGACATTCGTGATGTCGTGCGGCACTCCCGGTGGAATGAACAGATAGGTTCCGGGCGTTGCGCGAACCGTCTTGTCGCCGACATGCCACGCACACTCGCCTTCGAGCAGGTAGAACGTCTCTTCCTGCACACGGTGAACATGCCGTCCGGTGGCGAATCCCGCTGGGATCGTCCAGTCGAACATGCTCGTGTGCTTGGTGTTTTCGCCGGTGACGAGGAAGACCATAGGTTGACCACGCAGCATGATCCCCTTCTTCTCGTCGGGCATGCGAATAATGGCATTGGCGCTCATAGGATCCTCCTTTGACTGGGTGCTTACTTCCGGCAAGCACCTGTGCGACATTGGCCGTCGATGCCGGGAAAGTCGTGAATTCGTTCCCAAAAATTTGCTAAAAGCGTTGGATGACAATCGGAGGCGACCTTTATCAGTTTGGCCCGTTCCGTCTCGATCAGGTGGCGGGCATTTTGTATCACGGCACCGAGCCAACCATGCTTGGGCAACGCGCCGTTTCGCTTCTGCGTTTGCTGCTCCAAAACGCGGGCGTACCGGTATCCAAAGACGCGCTGGTCGAAGCCGGCTGGGGCAAATTGGCGGTTGCCGACAACAACCTGACGGTCCAGATCGCGGCCTTGCGCCGGGTATTGGCCGACGCAGCGGATGCTGAGAGCTGGATCGAAACACTGCCGCGCCGAGGCTATCGCTATGTAGGACCGGCTGTTGCGACGAGTGTCCCTGATCGTTTTGCAGCCGCCCGCACCGCGTCGGCGCCGACCTTGCCTGAGAAGCCTTCCGTGGCGGTCCTGCCGTTCTCGAACTTGAGCGGAGATCCGCAACAGGAGTACTTCGCCGATGGAATGGTCGATGACATCATCACCGGCCTGGCACGCATAAAATGGCTTTTCGTTATCGCGCGAAACTCGACCTTCGCTTACAAAGGCCGCGCCGTGGACGTGAAGCAGGTCGGCAGCGAGCTTGGCGTACGATATGTCCTCGAAGGCAGCGTGCGCAAAGCTGGCGGTAGTGTGCGCGTAACCGCTCAGATGATCGATGCATCGACCGGCGCGCACGTGTGGGCCGAGCGCTACGACCGCAGTTCGGAGGACATTTTCGCGCTTCAGGACGAAATCGCGCTATCAGCGGTGGGCGCGATTGCTCCAAGCTTGCGAAAAGCGGAAATTGAACGTGTCAGGCGGAAGCGCCCAGAGAGTCTCGACGCATACGATCTCGTGCATGATCGCGCCGCTGCATTCACGGCATTAGACGCAGCCCTCGCCATTAGCCCGTCATCGGCGCTGACTTACATTCTTGGCAGCGTCGTTCTCGGATGGGCCGGCGAAGCAGAGCGCGCGATAGAATGGAGCGAGAAGGGTATCCGGCTAAGCCCGTTCGATTCGTGGGCTTGGGCCGCGTTTGACGCCCAAGCAATGAGCCATTTGCTGCGCGGGCGTTACGAAGAAGCTTGTCGCGCAGCCTACAAGTCCGTTCAAGCCAATCCGGCACACAGCATCACCTACGTGCAACTGACCGCTGCGCTCGCCAAACTCGGCCGGCTGGACGAAGCGAGGGCCGCCGCCGCGCGCGTGCGCGAGCTTCAGCCGGGCTTCCGCTACAGCCGCCAATTTGCTGGCGTGCGCTGTGCGCCAGCGCTCGCGGAGACTCTGGGAAGCGCGCTGCGGGACGCCGGATTGCCAGAGTGACGGCTGGGCGTCGAGGCGGACAGCGCTAGCGAGCCCATCTGGGGAGGAAGGTCGTGGTGAGGCGTTTCAATCAGCCACTCGATACAAAGTACCAAGACCTCCGAGCCAACGGCAAAGCCGCAAACTCTGATACTCTAGCCCGCCGACGGGGCATCCGCCTTGCCGTCGAGATGCGCCTTAAGCGCCATCTGGGCCAGGCTTGCCTGGCGATCGCGATGGGTGATCATGGCGAAGTCGCGTTTCGGCAATTCGAGCGGCACGGATCTGAGACTGCCTTCAGCCACGGCGCGGGCCACGACAAGCTCCGAAATGATGGTGGCGCCGGCTCCCGCCTCGACCGCCTGGCGGATAGCCTCGTTGCTCGGCAGCACCAAAAAAATCTGCAAGTCGGCGAGCGAAATGCCTTCGTGGCGCGCCAGATCCTCCAGCACTTCGCGTGTGCCCGAACCGCCCTCGCGGATGATCCAGCGCAGGTCCTTGATGTCGGAGTGGCCGGGCGCAACTTCGGCGATCTCCGGATGCGTGCTGGCAACCACCAGCATCAGCCTGTCGACGTCGACCTTGGTGCGGCGCAGGATGTCGGACTCGGTGCGCCCCTCGACCAGGCCGAGATCCGCCGCGCCATCGAGGACATTGGCCTCAACCTGCCTGGTGTTGCCGATGGAGACGCTCAGCCTGACGGCCGGATAGGCTTCATGGAAGGAAGCCAGCCGGCGCGGCAGCCAGTAGCTGGCGATGGTCTGGCTGGCGGCGATCGAGAGGCTGCCGGTGACGGTCTGCGAGACATGCTCCAGCACATTGCGGGCGGCGGCGGCCCGTTCGAGCACGGCCTTGGCCTCCGGCAGGAACCGGTGGCCGGTCTGGGCAAGCTCGATGTTGCGGCCGACCCGGTTGAACAGGTGGACGCCGTGCTGTTCTTCAAGCGCCCGGATGGCCGCCGATGCCGCCGACTGCGAAATGCCCAGCAGTTCCGCCGCCTTGGTCATGTGGCCGCGCTCGGCGACGGCGACGAAAATCCGCAACTGATCCAGGGTCATGTCCACATTAAGAACCAATATCGATCGAATTTACAAGAACAACTGATTAGACAGATCGATACCTTTATTCTAAGTTTTCCGGCGAAGTTAGAAAAAATTCGCCGAAAGATCGCAGAGAGCAGAATGATCGGGCGGCTCAGATCCCTGCTTGCGCATTGGACCCGCGGCTTAAGGCGGCGGCTGGCCGGCGATCGCTATCACCCGGAAGAGCACTATATGCGCGGCCCCGGGCCGAAGACGCGGGCCAAATCCATGCGCCGTACAGGCGCCACCGGATCATGATGCAGGGACCGCCGCGCGGCGCGAATTCGGCACCATCGCAACGCCCGCTTGCCGACACGCGAGCGCCCGATGAAGGCGACGGCGTCGACACCTCGCCTGCCGTTTCCGACAGCATCGCCAAGACGACCTGCTACATGTGCGCCTGCCGCTGCGGAATCGATGTACACATCAAGGATGGCAAGGTCCGCTACATCAACGGCAACAAGGACCACCCGGTCAATCGCGGCGTGATCTGCGGCAAGGGCAGCTCCGGCATCATGCAGCATTACAGCCCGGCAAGGCTGAAGAAGCCATTGCTGCGCGCCGGCCCGCGCGGCTCCGGCGAGTTCCGCGAGATCGAGTGGGAGGAGGCGTTTTCTATCGCTACGGAACGGCTGTCGAACATCCGCCGGACCGACCCCAGGAAACTCGCCTTCTTCACCGGCCGCGACCAGTCGCAGTCGCTGACCGGCTGGTGGGCGAGCCAGTTCGGTACGCCGAACTTCGCCGCCCATGGCGGCTTCTGTTCGGTCAACATGGCGGCCGGCGGCCTCTATACGATCGGCGGTTCGTTCTGGGAGTTCGGCGAGCCCGACTGGGACAACACCCGGTATTTCATGCTATTCGGTGTCGCCGAGGATCACGATTCCAACCCGATCAAGATCGGTCTCGGCAAGCTCAAGGCGCGCGGCGCCAAGGTCGTCTCGATCAATCCGTGCCGCACCGGCTACAATGCCATTGCCGATGACTGGATCGGCATCCGGCCCGGAACAGACGGCCTGTTCGTGTTCGCCCTCATCCACGAATTGCTCAAGGCGGGTCGCGTCGATCTCGAGTATCTGCTGCGCTACACCAATGCCCATGTTCTCGTCGTGCAGGAGCCAGGTGCTGCCGATGACGGGCTGTTCGTGCGCGATGCCGACGGCAATCCGCTGGCTTGGGACAGGGTGGCGAAGACACCGGTCAGCGCCGCCGATGCCGGTGCGAAACCGGCGCTGACCGGCAGCTTCACGATCGGCGGGCGCCGCTGCGTCCCGGTGTTCCAGCTGATCGCCGACCGCTACCTCGATGAGAGTTACGCACCGGACTCGGTCGCCGAGCGCTGCGGCATTGCCGCCGACACGATCCGCAGGATCGCCGCCGAACTCGCCCATGTCGCCTTCGAACAGACGATCGAATTGCCGATCGCCTGGACCGACTGGGCCGGGCGCCGCCACGAGACGATCAAGGGGCGGCCTGTCTCGATGCACGCCATGCGCGGCATCTCTGCCCATTCGAACGGTTTTCACACCTGCCGCGCCATCCATCTCCTTCAGGTGCTGTTGGGCACGGTGGATGTCCCCGGCGGCTTCCGCTTCAAGCCGCCCTACCCTCGATCCGCGCCGCCCGGACCGAAGCCGGCGGGCAAGACCGTCAAGCCGATGACGCCGCTCGACGGCATGCCGCTCGGCTTCGTCTGCGGGCCGGACGATTTGCTGGTCGGCGAGGCCGGCACGCCGCTTCGCATCGACAAGGCCTATTCGTGGGACGCGCCGCTGGCCGCGCACGGCCTGATGCACACCGTCATCCGCAACGCCTGGGCAGGCGATCCCTACAAGATCGACACGCTGATGATGTACATGTCGAACATGGCGTGGAATTCCTCGATGAACACCGTCGAGACCATGGCGATGCTGACCGACAGCGACGAAGCGGGCAACTACAAGATCCCTTTCATCATCTATTCCGACGCCTATTATTCCGAGACCGTGCCGTTCGCCGATCTGGTGCTGCCGGACACGACCTATCTCGAGCGCCACGACTGCATCAGCCTGCTCGACCGGCCGATCAGTCATGCCGACGGACCGGGCGACGCCATCCGCCATCCCGTCATCGAGCCCGACCGCGACGTCCGGCCGTTCCAGTCGGTGCTGATCGAACTCGGCGCCCGGCTCGGCCTGCCTGGTTTCGTCGATGAGGACGGCTCGGCCAGATACCGCGACTATGCCGACTACATCGTCAACCATGAGCGCACGCCCGGCATCGGCCCGCTCGCCGGCTGGCGCGGCAAGGATGGGACCTCGACCGGCAGGGGTGAGGCCAACCCGGACCAGTTGCAGCGCTACATCGACAATGGCGGCTTCTGGCATCATGATTTCGCGGACGACCAGCGCTATTACAAGATGGCCAACCGCTCCTATCTCGACTTCGCAGTGCAGATGGGTTTTATCCCGAAAGCCGAACCGATCGTTTTCCAGCTCTACTCGGAGCCTATGCAGCGCTTCAGGCTCGCCGCGCGTGGCCATGGCCGTGTGGTGCCGCCGAAAGGCGATCGCCAGCGCATCGAGACCTACATGGACCCGCTGCCCTTCTGGCACATGCCCTTCGAGGAAGCGGTCGTCGACCTCGAAAAATATCCGCTGCATGCGCTGACGCAGCGGCCGATGCACATGTACCACTCCTGGGGTTCGCAGAATGCGTGGCTGCGGCAGATCACCAGCCAGAACCGGCTGTTCGTGCATCACCGGACGGCAGCCGGTCTCGGCCTTGTCGATGACGACTGGGTGTGGATCGAAAGCATCAACGGCAGAGTGAAGGGGCAGATCAAGCTGATCGACGGGGTGAACGAAAGCACGGTCTGGACCTGGAACGCCATCGGCAAAAGGCGCGGCAGCTGGGGGCTGAAGGACGACGCGGCCGAGAGCAACCGCGGCTTCCTGCTCAACCATATCATCGGCGACCAGACCTCGGCCGACGCTCAGGGCAAACGCTATTCGAATTCCGATCCAGTGACGGGCCAGGCTGCGTGGTTCGACCTGCGCGTGCGCATCGTCAAATGCGCAGCCGAAGAAGCCGGGTTCACCGAGCCGCAGTTCCAGCGTTTCCTGCAGCCGCCGCATTTCGAATCCTCGCCCGACAGACTGACTTTCGGCGCCGAATTCCGCAGGGCGAGAGAGGCGACCAAATGACCTGTCTGCCAAGTCAAAGCGGCAAGAAGCTCGGCCTCGTCATCGATCTCGACACCTGCGTCGGCTGCCAGGCCTGCGTCACCGCCTGCAAGGAATGGAACACCGGCGGCCACATGGCGCCGCTGACCGACATCGATCCCTATGGCGGCCATGTCGACGGCGTCTGGTTCAACCGCGTGCACAGCTATGAGCACACCACCGAGATGGGCGGACGGACGGTGAACTTCCCGCGCTCCTGCCTGCATTGCGAGACGCCGGCCTGCGTCACCGTCTGCCCGACTGGCGCCTCCTACAAGCGGGCTTCGGACGGCATCGTGCTGATCGACGAGGACAAGTGCATCGGCTGCAAATTGTGCAGTTGGGCCTGTCCTTATGGAGCACGCGAATTCGACACCGATGTCGGGGTGATGAAGAAATGCACGCTGTGTGTCGACCGCATCTACAATGACAATCTGGCCGAAGAAGACCGCGTGCCGGCCTGCGTCGCCGCCTGCCCGACCAGCGCCCGGCATTTCGGTGATCTCGGCGATCCCCTGTCGGCGGTCTCGCAACTGGTGGCCGAGCGTGGCGGCGTCGACCTGATGCCGGAGCTCGGCTATCGCCCGACCAACAAATATTTGCCGCCGCGCGCCCACACCGCGCGCGCCGCATCGGTGGCCGCGCCGGCATTGGAACCGGTGCGGGCCGAAGGCGGTTTCCTCGGCTGGGTCGACCGCATGCTTTCGAATTGACCCATGCATCCAGCCTTCTCCGTCGTCTTCTTCACCACTGCCACCGGCGCGGGCTACGGCCTGCTCGCGCTGCTGGGCACGCTCGGAGGCTTCCAGATCATCCCACCCGATTTCTGGCTGGGCTTCATCGGCATGGGGCTGGCGCTCGGCCTGATCGTAGCCGGCCTGTTGTCCTCGACGGGTCATCTCGGCCGCCCCGAACGCGCCTGGCGGGCGTTCTCACAATGGCGCAGTTCATGGCTGTCGCGCGAAGGTGTTGCCTCGGTCATCACCTTCATTCCGGCGGGACTGTTCGGCATCGGTTGGATATTCTTCGGCAAGACCGATGGCTGGGTCGGCATCGCCGGATCTCTGGCCACCATCGGCGCAATCATCACCGTCTGCACCACCGGCATGATTTATGCGTCGCTGAAGCCGATCGCCCAATGGCATAGCCGCTTCACCCTGCCCGGCTATCTCATCTTCTCGGCAATGACCGGCAGCGTGCTGCTGAACGCGCTGCTGCAGGGCTTTGCGCTTGGTTCGAAGGTGCAGCTGGCGGCTTGCCTGCTGCTGACCTTGACCGGCTGGGGCTGGAAGCTGGCGACCTGGCGCTACAATGACCGGCTGGAGATCCCGACCACCGCCAACACCGCGACCGGGCTGGCGGGAGGTACGGTGCGGTCGCTGGAATGGCCGCATACCGAAGAGAATTACCTGCTCAAGGAAATGGGTTTCCGCATCGCGCGCAAGCATGGCGCGCGGCTGCGTCAGATCACGCAGCTTCTGGCCTTCGCGTTGCCCTTGGGGCTGCTCGCCATTGTGTTCGCCCTGCCCTGGCCGCCGGCAGCGTTGCTGTCGGTACTCGCTGCTGCAATCCAGTTCGCCGGCATGCTGGTCGAGCGCTGGCTGTTTTTTGCAGAGGCGAAGCACACGGTTACGCTTTATTACGGCAGGTAGGGCTGTTTAGCCCGGCCGCAGCATCGAGCCGGAAATGGCAAAGATGCGTTGGGCGCCCAGCATATAGGCCATCAGCGTGTCCAGCCGGAACAGCCCGGCATAGGCGCGGTCGAGAACGTTGAGCGAACCGGTATAGGCGCCGAAGGCCGGCATGATCATGCGGCCTCCGTCGCCGGCAAAGCAGCGCCGCCGCACCGAGCGGCCCTGCTGGACGATGCGGGCGCAGGGATGCAGATGGCCCGCTATTTCGCCTTCGACACGCTGCTTCGACGGCTCATGCCGGAACAGCAGCGAGCCGATGGCAAGTTCACGCACCGTCTCGCCAGGCAGGTCGGCTGGCGCTTCCGGGTCATGATTGCCGGCGACCCAGAACCATTGCCGGCCTGATATCAACGCCTCCAGCCGCTCGCGGAAGCTTGCATGCATGCGCTGGGCGCCACCGCCATCGTGAAAGCTGTCGCCCAGGCTGATGACGATAGACGGCTGGTAGTCAGCGATGACGGCCTGCAATCGCAGCAAGGTCGCGCCGGTGTCGTAGGGCGGGATCAGCGTGCCGCGGCGTGCCAGCGACGAACCCTTTTCCAGATGCAGATCGGACACGGCCAGAAGCCGCAGATCCGGAAAATAGAGCACGCCGCGCGGGTCGCAGACGGCGCGCTTGCCGGCGATGCCGACAAGATCGGCCTCGGCGATCAGCGATGTGCGCGCCAGCGAAAAATTCATTCCTCGACCATCTCCGGCCCCATGGCCTCTGCGACCAGCGTCGCCGCATCCATCAGCAATGTCTCATCGGCTTCGCCGTTCACCGGCATCTTGCCGATCTCGAGCATGATCGGCACGGCGAGCGGCGATATCTGTTCGAGTGCCTTATGCACGATTCGACCCTGGATGCGCGAGAGCATGTCGGCAAGTCTGCTGACATCGAGCAGGCCGGCCGCCGCATCGGCACGCGTCGCCTGCAGCAGGATGTGGTCCGGTTCATGGCTGCGCAGCACATCATAGATCAGGTCGGTCGAGACGGTGACCTGGCGGCCGCTCTTCTCCTGGCCAGGGTGGCGTTTCTCGATCAATCCGGAAATCAGCGCGCAGTTACGGAAGGTGCGCTTGAGAAGCCAGCTGTCGGCCAGCCAGGCTTCGAGGTCGTCGCCCAGCATGTCCTGGTCGAAAAGTGCGCTCAGCGAAGGCTTCCTGGCTTTGAACATCGCGCCCATGTCGCCCAGTGACCATATAGCCAGCGCATAATCGGTGGCGACGAAGCCGAGCGGCCTGGCTCCTGCCCTGTCGAGGCGGCGGGTGAGCAGCATGCCGAGCGTCTGGTGCGCCAGCCTGCCCTCGAACGGGTAAGCCACCAGATAGTGGCGATTGCCGCGTGGAAAGGTCTCGATCAGCAGGTCGTCGCGCTTGGGCAGCACCGATTTGTCGGCCTGGAAGCGCAGCCAGTCGGCGACCTGCTCGGGCAGCTTTTTCCATCGCTGCGGGTCATCGAGCATGATGCGGACCTGTTCGGCGAGATAGGTCGAAAGCGGAAACTTGCCGCCTCCATAATAGGGCACCTTGGCATCGCTGCCCGGCGCGTTCGACACGAAGCATTCATTCTCGCGGATGCCCTCGAAGCGCAGCACCTTGCCGGCGAACATGAACGTGTCGCCATGCGTCAACGTTTCGAGGAAGGCCTCCTCGATCTTGCCGAGGACCCGGCCGCCACGCGAAGCCGCGCCTTTGCTGCCGGCCTGCACATATCGAACATTCAGCGCCGGCACCTCGATGATGGTGCCGACATTCAGCCTGTATTGCTGGGCGACGCGCGGATTGGACACCCGCCACAACCCGTCCTTGTTCAAACGGATGCGGGCATAGCGCTCGTAGTTCTTGAGCGCATAGCCGCCGGTGGCAACGAAGTCGATGACGCGGTCGAATGTCGGCCGGTCGAGGCTGACATAGGGTGCTGCCGTTCGCACCTCCTCGTACAGGTCATCGGCACGGAACGGCGCGCCGCAGGCGCAGCCGAGCACATGCTGGGCCAGCACATCGAGCCCGCCATTGATCAACGGAGGCGTGTCCTGCGCGCCTAGATAGTTCGCGTCGAGGGCGGCCCGGCATTCCAGCACCTCAAAGCGGTTGGCGGGGATGAGGATCGCCTTGGACGGCTCGTCCATGCGGTGGTTGGCACGGCCGATGCGCTGTGCCAGTCGGCTCGCCCCCTTTGGCGCGCCGACATGCACCACCAGATCGACATCGCCCCAGTCGATGCCGAGATCGAGAGTCGAGGTGGCGACGATGGCGCGCAGCGCGTTTTCGCCCATCGCCTTCTCGACCCGCCGGCGCTGGGCGACGTCGAGCGAACCGTGATGCAGCGCGATCGGCAACGTGTCCTCGTTGACCCGCCACAATTCCTGGAACAGCAGCTCCGCCTGGCTGCGCGTGTTGACGAACAGCAGGGTCGTCTTGTGGCGCTTGATTTCGCGATAGATTTCCGGCGTGGCGTAGCGCGCAGAATGTCCCGCCCATGGCACGCGCTCTTCGGAGTCGAGGATGGAAATCTCCGGTTTCGCACCCCCGGTGACGACGATCAGTTCGGCCATGTCATGGCCTGTCGAACCCTTGGGTGGATTCTGGCTGACCAGCCAGCGCCGCAACTCGTCAGGTTCGGCCACCGTCGCCGATAGCCCGATGGTTTGCAGACCAGGGACAAAGCTGCGCAACCGTGCCAGGCCGAGCGCGAGCAGATGCCCGCGTTTCGATGTCACCAGCGAATGCAGTTCGTCGAGCACGACGTAGCGCAGATCTTCGAAGAAGCGTCTGGCATCGCCGGCCGCAATCAGCAGCGCCAGTTGTTCGGGCGTGGTCAGCAGGATATCGGGCGGCACCAGTTTCTGGCGCTGGCGCTTGTGCGCCGGCGTGTCGCCGGTGCGCGTCTCGATGGTGACGGGCAGCCCGATCTCTTCCACCGGTTTGCCGAGATTACGCTCGATATCGACGGCAAGCGCCTTCAACGGCGAGATGTAGAGCGTGTGGATACCGCGCTGCGCCTGGCCCGGCTTTCTCTTTGGCCGGTTGGCCAGTTCGGTCAGCGAAGGCAGGAAGCCGGCCAGCGTCTTGCCGGCACCGGTCGGCGCGATCAGCAGGACCGACTGACCGGCCTGGGCCTTCGCCAGAAGTTCGATCTGATGGGCGCGCGGCGACCAGCCTTTCTCGCCAAACCATCTGAGGAATGGTTCGGGCAGGGCCACGGCGGCATTCTGTTCGGCAAGGCGCGGCTCAACTGTCACCCGCCAGAGGTAGCGCGACGGCGCGCGAACGCCAAGGAAAATCGGAACAAAAGGTGATCGAGGTGAGCTTTCCTCGCCCCGGTACGGGGAGAGGATGCCGGCAGGCAGGTGGGGGGCGGCGCGAACCTCTCAATGCTGGCGCTGTCCCTCATCCGCCCTCGGGCACCTTCTCCCCGTGAACGGGGCGAAGGAAGAAAGGCTACGGCCTCCTGAACCCTGTCGGGCCACCATAGAGATAACCGATGCGGTCAACCGCATCCTTCAGGCCTTCGCGCGACACCAGCATGGTGTGGCCGTTGGCGTGGATCATCGTGTCGGCATCGGTCATGACGGCGACATGGCCCTTCCAGAACACCAGATCGCCGCGTCGCAAGCCGGAGAAATCAGGTCCCGGTTCCAGCGGCTCGCCAAGGGCCGCAGCCTGCATGTCGGAATCGCGCAGCACGTCTCTGCCGGCCATGCGCATCGCCAGTTGCACCAGCCCCGAACAGTCGATGCCGAAACCGGAAGTGCCACCCCAGAGATAGGGTGTTCCTAGAAACGCCTCGGCAACCGCGACATAGTCGGACACAGCTTCACTGAGCGGCCGCAGGTGACCTGCGATCAGCGCCTCGCCGGACGGCAGGACCGCATAGTGCGTACCGCGCGTCTCGGCCGCCTCCGTCACTGTCACCGTCGATCCCATCGACAATTGTCCGGCGATCGGAAAGCGCAGATCCGGCGCGGGATAGAGGAAGGTGCGCGGCACGCAGACGATGTGCGTCGGCGTATGGTCCCGTTTGCCCAGCATCGTGTCGGCGACATAGCCGACATAGCCGTCGCGTTCGGCCTGGACCCAGGCCCAGCCTTCAGCGACATCGAAGACCAGGACATCGTCGCCGAACAGGGCTTGCGTGTTGACGCCGGCATCCGCCCGCGGCGCCTTGCGCATATCGGCCACTGACGCGATGACCCGCGCCGGCCGGCCGGCGACGAAGCGGTCAGCGGCGACCTCACCCTTCAGCCGTGCATCGGCAAGGTCCGAGCGAAAAGCGTGAAGGCGGGCATCCCTGGCAGTCAAATCGAGCACTCTGTTGAAAAGGTCGCTCACATCGGCAGTTCGAGCGCCTTGGCGATGATACCATCGCCGAAGCGCTCGACAAAGAGCGCGCCCTCGACCGTGCGCCTGATCAGAACATTGCGCTTGTCGAGCTCGTCGCGATGGCGCGAGACGAGTTTCAAAGCGCCCATCGTGTCAAGGGCGCGGGTGATCACCGGCTTGGTGACATTGAGCCGGGCGGCGAGCCCGCGCACGGTGTGCGGCGGCGGATCGAGATAGATGGTGAACAGGATTGCCGTCTGGCGCATGGTCAGATCGGGCGCGTCGTCGCGCACCTGCGACAGCATCACCTGCTGCCACAGTCGCAAGGCCTGGCTCGGGCGCATCGCAATCGACATCGCGCCAGCATGACGGCAAATTGTTTCGGTTCCGTTTCAGTCAAAGCGATTGCCGTCTTTCGCCTGCGACTGTCAGCCATAGCGTTTCGCGATGATCCGCTCCAGCGCGCGGATGCCCTGTGCCTCGCCGCCGGCGGGGCCATGCGGACGATCAGCCGGATTCCAGGCGAAGATGTCGAAATGCGCCCAGCCCGCGGTTTTTTCGACAAAGCGCTTCAGGAACAACGCCGCTGTGATCGAGCCGGCGAAACCGTCCGTGGTGACATTGTTGATGTCGGCGATCTTCGACGACAGTTTTGCATCGTAGGGCCGCCACAGCGGCATGCGCCACAGCGGATCCTCCGTCGCGACGGAAGCCTCCGCCAGATCGGATGCCAGCGTTTCGTCGCCGGTGTAGAACGGTGGCAGATCGGGGCCGAGCGCGACACGGGCAGCCCCGGTCAGCGTCGCCATGTCGACCAGAAGCTGCGGCTCCTCCTCGTCGGCCAGCGCCAGCGCGTCGGCCAGCACCAGCCGTCCCTCGGCATCCGTGTTGCCGATCTCGACAGTGATGCCCTTGCGGCTCATCAGCACGTCGCCAGGCCGGAAGGCGTTGCCGGCAATCGAATTTTCCACCGCGGGAATGAGCACGCGCAGCCGCACATTCAGCCCGGCAGCCATGATCATCGAGGCGAGGCCAAGGACATTGGCGGCACCGCCCATGTCCTTCTTCATCAGCAGCATGCCGGACGATGGCTTGATGTCGAGGCCGCCCGTGTCGAAGCAGACGCCCTTGCCGACCAGCGTCACCTTCGGTGCGTCTTGCTGTCCCCATCGCATGTCGATCAAGCGCGGTGCGCTGGTCGACGCACGGCCGACCGCATGGATCATCGGGAAGTTCCGGTCGAGGAGATCGTCACCCTTGATCACCGAGACTTCGGCCTTGTGCCTGGCGGCCAGGGTCCGCACCGCCTGCTCCAAATCTTCCGGACCCATATCGCTGGTCGGCGTGTTGACCAGATCGCGTGTCAGGAAGACGCCATCGACAATGCGGCGAACGCGCCCGGCATCGACGTCGGCCGGCAGGCCGAAGCGCAGCGCCCTGCCTGGCTTCTTGCCGTAGCGGGTGAAGACATAACCGCCGAGCAGCAGCGCGATCGCCGCGAGTTCGGCCTCGGCCGGCGCCAAGGCGAAATGCCAGTCGCCTTCCGGCAAGGCTTTCGACAATGCGCCGAGGGCAAGCGCGCCTTCGCCATCGCCGATACCGAACAAGGCGCCGCCGAGCGCCCCGTTTTCGCCGGGCACGACCAGTGTCCTGCCTGCCTCGCCGGAAAAGCCGTTGGCCCTGGCCCAGGCGATGGCGGCCGGCGCAAGACCGGCCGCGTCCAGACCGTCCCTGGCGACCAGATGGACCGGCAACGCGCCCGGCAATGTCTTCCCGACGAGTTCGACAGGCATGCGATGTTCTCCGTGTGAG
>NZ_RZRA01000260.1:0-6140 GCF_003998945.1 Mesorhizobium sp. M7A.F.Ca.CA.003.01.2.1
GCCTCCAGCGATGGCGACAACCAGCTCATGCTGGTGCCGAATGGACCCATGGTGGTCTATGGCGAGGTTGCCCTGCTGCTGGCATTCATGGTGCTTCAGCTTGTGGTGCTCGTTGCCATGCTGAGGCGGAGCCTTCGGTTCAAGCAGTTGTTTCTCATCCAATGGCTCGCAATCCCGGTGGCGGTCATACTGGACGCGATCTGGGTCTCCACCGCGATCGGGGTTTCGGTTCGGCAAGTGGTCACTGGCGAGGCGCTTGCGACGCACATAGTCTCGTTTGTGCTGATAGGGCTCTGGGTCGCCTACGTCTACAAGTCCGTCAGGGTGCGGAACACCTTCACCAGGGTTGGGGCATCCACCCAGGTTGCTGGCGCGTCGTAGAAGAAGGCACAACTTGGAATGTTGGAACTGCGCGCGGCGATCCGCGGGCAGAACCGAATTCTTGTGGCGGCGATTGGGGTGTGACCTCGTGCACCACTATGTCGCCATCGAACCTGGAACGGCCAGATCCTGAGCCGACCGACCTCGACCATCATCCGTGACGGCTGCGACCTTTTGGAAGGTCTTTATTTCGGCCTCATTTATACGTGCTGCCCGCGCTCTCGCCTGGAGATCAACCAGGCGCGCCACGAGCGCTTGCGACGTCTCGACTTCAGGGTTCATCATTTTCATTTGTCCGATTGAGTGGCGATTTGACGAGCGCAACCCGCCGGCATCCCTGCCGGCGGGCCTGGCCGGTTCGAAGTTTCAGTCGTAGACTTTCACAATCTTGCGTGTGCTCGGGTCCACCAAAACCGTTCGGTTGTCGACCACCGTATAGCGGTATTTGACGTTGGGAACCTCGTGGAGTTCGACCGTGTCTGGCAGAGCCGTGCCGACATTCAACTCCACCCCCGGAAGCTTCACAGAAGCCAAGGGTTGCTTCTTCACGTATTCGCGCACGACGGTGTCCTGTTCCGGTGTGATAACCACATCCTGTGCCGCAACCGCGCCGACGCTGGCCAACAGCAAGAGCGCCGCAGCGGCGCTGCTTAGGTGCATCCTCATTTGTTTTTCTCCTCTTGTAACCTGGCGGCAGCACGATCGGCTGGGCGCCAGCCACCCGAACACGTCGCCAGGCCAAACGTTCCTCATACGGGCCTCTGTCTGAATCCGCGCAGGACCAAAGTCTGGTTGGAAAACGCAATGGTCTTACCCGTTGGGAGTAGGCGGAACGGCTTAGGCCTAAAGGTTGTTGTCTCTCCAATTCGGAGAGAAACAGTGGAAAAAAGTGTCGGCCAGGCGCGATGGTTGCTCGCACCGATTTTCGCAACAGCCATCACCTTCCTGGTGATGGGGGTCGTTCTTGGCTGACATGGCGTGGATCGGCGCAGCTACGTCCCTTCCTGCGCTGATAGGACCCGTGAGCTGCTTCGGCGGCGGGCGGGTCCTGTATTTCACCGTGCGCCCATGCATGCTCATTCGGCAGGCGTGGGCGCATTTCTAGCACATGTACCTTGGGAGGTTTATTATGGATCGGCGATCCTTCTTGACTGCAATGTTTGGCGTTGCCGGGGCAGCGGCCCTTGCAAGCGCTGTCCGCCCAACTGACGCAATGGCGGGTGTTCCAGGGGCCGGACACGGCATCCTCGATGAACTTGAGACGCCACAAACAGAGACCTTTGAAGAAGACGCACAGGCAGAAGTGCAGCAAGTCTATCATCGGGACTGGCACTACCGTCCCCACCGCCGCCGGCGGGGCTGGAGACGGGTTTGCCGCAGTTATTGGCGGCATGGTCGCCGTCGCATCCGGTGCAACCGCCGACGTGGTCCTTCGGTCGTCCTTCGATTTTAACTGATTTCCCGCCTCGGCCCGTTCCGGCTCACGCGCCGAGAACGGGCCGGTTTAGATTCTTTTCGGTGAACGATCACAATGACATTGGTCCAGAGATCGAATGAGAGTGGCAGCGCGAACCAACCGGGAAATGGCAACGATGATCGTGCGCCCGGGTTTGTGGCCTCCGTCGCTTTGCCGGACAAAGAAAACATTGCCGACCTTGTCAGGCGAACAGAGCGCATGGCCATCTTGGTGGTTCTTGGACTGAGCGGCTGGTTGATGCTCGTCCCCGCTATTTATCTTGTGCTGACGCACGGGATATGAAGCTTGCGGGACATCCGTGCGCGCCCAGGGTTGGATTGCAATCGCATCGGATCGCGGCTTCCGCAGCCGTTTCGTGTCACCGGCAATGTGGGCGGGACGGGCTGTATTGCTGGCGCGAGGCGCAGGTGCTTGGATCACCGCGGCCTACGTCCGGCATGCTTGGAGCGCTATAATCCAACTAGCCGAACGTAATCGGCTTCTGGCTTGCCGTAGGTGCCGTTTGCGCAGGCCGCAAGTCCGCTGCGGTCCCTGATGTGCACTTCGCCACGTCGAGAATAGATGAAACCACGTCCTTCCAGAACTTGCAGCCCAACGGTAACGCCTGGGCGTCTTGCTCCAAGCATGACGGCGAGAAACTCATGGGTGATCGCAAGGCGCTCGCCGTGGACCCGATCGTCACACATTAGAAGCCAGCGCGCCAACCGCTCTTCAAGGTTTGATTTTGCGTTGATCAGGGCCGTATAGCTGGTCTGGATGTGGAAGTAGTGGACATAGCGCAACAGGAAAAGGCGCAACGTTGGGCTGTTCGCAAGAGCCTCCTTGAAGGGCTCGGTTCCCATCCTGAAAGCGCTGCCGGCCGACTGAACGTAGCATTGATGCGCTGCATAGTCAGCGCCCATCACGAGCGCGGCACCGGTCATTCCCTCAAAGCCGACAAGGCCCACCTCGGCTTCCTTACCTGAAGCCGTCGCGACCACAGAAGCGATGCCGTCCTCCAGGAAGTACACCGTCTCGATCTCCGAATCGGCTTTCTCTAAGGTCATTTCCGGCTCGAGGTCACACAGTTCAAGGTGTGGCTGCAAAAGCCCCAGGTCACCAGGGTCAAGCCTGCGCAACAATTGGTTTCTGTAGGAATCGTTCTCTGGATTGGTCATAGCTCAATCCCGCTTGGGGCAAGAGCTTTCCAATCTCCCTGCCGTCTGCGCCCGTAGACACGTGCAGACGATTTAAAAAATATACGCCCTCTGGCGCGCGATTGACAGTGAAATGCAACCTGATGCACGGCGTCCCCTCAGCCGCCGAATTACAAAACAGGGGTGTACAAAGTTACAGGGTTGGAATCGTACAGAACTCTGCTTCGTACGAATCCGACAATTTGTGATCGCAGCCAACGAGCCGGCATGATGTACATGGTTATCAATGTCGAGGCAGAGCGACGAGAGGGCGACCGACCGACTGGCAAGGCGACGGTTGTGCCCCATAACGGGTCAAAAGTTTGGCATCTAAATTGCTTTCACAGGTATGGGGTGGGCGAGAGCCCGTCGCTTCGCAAATGGAGCGGCGGGTCTACCCTACCAGTGACTGTCGAATGGCCACGGCAGCAGAATGTACCGCCTTTCAGCAGAAACTAACGGAACATCCGTACTCGCCCGAAGTTGGATTGCAGGAAGCGTCGCATGCGGGCTTCCGCAGCCCGTTTCGTGTCACCGGCAATGTGGGCGGGACGGGCTGCTTTGCGTTGGTACGCAATTTATACCGCTGACTACTTGTGGGTAATCCAGTCCAACAAGCCAACGTTAACCTGCTCGCACCCGACATATTCGCGGACCAAGCTTTCAGCCAGGTGGCGCCATTCACACTCGGGAACGCCTGTTTCCCTGACCAGGTTTCGAAACGCCGAGCGGAGAATGTCGGCATCGAAGGCCGAGACGGCAACAGGACCTGGCTCCGGATCTCCCTCCCGGGCCATGTCATCGCGATGACGTTGGCGAAGGCGCTTGAGCAGTTCGCGCGAGGCCTCGATTGCGCGTCGGGAGTGGTCCATATCACGGCGAAATGAGGCAGTGCCGGCCAGGGAATGGTGCCGCAACCGAAAGCTGGTTTCTATAACCGCGCGTGCGACTTCTATATGCGTTTCTGCCATCGCGGCCTCCCTTCCTGCGAAAGGATTTATTTACTCTCTTGTCACGCGTGACCCAAGAAGGATTCAACGTACGGTTTGGTACGAAGGGATGGCGCGCAGATGGGCATGGTCCGGAACGAACGAAGGGCCTGAACGGCAAACTATTTGCGATCCAGGCCCCTAGCCGTCGGGTTCGCGGCGACATTGCGCCCGCGGAATGCCATTCACAAGCTGGACCTTGGTCTTGCCATTCCCGCGGGGGGCGTCAAAGTCGGAGACGCGCTGAACAGTTAGAACTTCATCGCGATGCCGACGCGGAAATCGTGCGTCTGAAGCGTGTGTTCCAGCGTGCATCCGCCGCCACAATATTCAAGCGACTTCTTGCCGAAGAAGGAGAAGTCGTATTCGCCGCGCAAGAACACGTTGTGTGTGAGCGCGACGTCGATGCCTGCTCCAACAACACCACCGACCAAGGTGGCATCCCGCTCAGCGTTTCCACCCGGGTAGAATGTCTTCAGCTTTGCAGCGGTTACACCAGCCGTGACGAACGGCATGTAGGCTCCCATGTCCATGCCAACGCGACCCTTTACGGATCCGAACAAACCTGTGGAGGCGTCAAGGACGCCTGGGCCTGGAATATCGTCGAAGGTGTTCTTCTTGAAGCGGTAGCCAAGCTCGCCTTCGACGCCATAGACAATCTTGCCGGATTGGAGGTTATAGCCTGCAAAGCCGCCGACCGTTGCCGAGCCGACATTATGCGTTGCGCCAGCCTGGGCGCCCGGTCCATAGATCTTGTAGTGTTCCAACGTTCCGGCACCGAACACGCCGGCGTATGGCCCTTGCCAGGTCCATTCAGGGGTATCGACAGGAGCGATCGTCATATCGGCAGCCATGGCCGGAGCCGCGGAAAGCGCAACGAATGAAGCGAGCAAAAAAGCTTTCATGAAATCCCCATCAAAATCGCCAATCGCTTTATATCGATGAGCCTGCAACTTTGTATATAGCTAGGAAGTCACACCCGTAGGCTAAGTTGCTGCGCCTGAATTCGGCGAAATAGGTATCGGGATGGCCGGTGCAAGCAGGCATCCCTCGAAGAGCTCAATACTTCCGCGTCAGGCTTCGATGCGGGCATTATCGAGAAATTCAAGTGCGGAGCGTGGAAGGGGTGCCGTTCTGATCTTCAATGAAGCCGCTGCCGCACGGATCAGGCTTGCAGCTGTGTTCGTGAAGAATGCCGATGGGTATACCGGACGGCTCAATCCGCAGCAATCAGGAAGGATGCCGTCGACGTCATAGTTAGGCGGCGGCGCGCAGGGCGGTGACTCGCCCAATGTCCGGGTCCCTTCGCAGCCATCTATCGGTAAAGTCCCGGGTATTTGGCCTTCTCAGCCTGGCAATTTCCCGCTCTCTGGACCGCCATGGCGTAAGCTCTTTCATAGGTGTGAATGGCCTTCCGGAACTTAGGAGGATTAGGCGTCAGGTGTTTTTCTATCCCCTCGTACAAAAGCACAGGGACAGCAATGATAGCTTTTCCATTCTCTGTAGGCCTCAGCCGGCACCTTTGCATAACGCCGTTGAGGTTACCTGCCATTTTAGCGGCCAAATTTAACTTGGCATCGGGCATCCCGACCAGGAAGTGGATATTGTCCTGTCCTGCCGAAGCCGCCGAAGACGCGAAGCAAATTGCGGCGGCGAGTGCGACCAAAATGCGGATCAAAGTGACGTCCCCCCAATATTCCCAAATCTGAGCCAGGCTGAATATTTGGCAACCTAGCACCAAGCACACTATCCACAAATATGACACCTTCAAAACGCTCTCGCTCGATGCGCCAATGGGAGGGACTGACCTTAGGCGAATCGATTTGCTGGTGGCGCCGGAACCTTACGAGCCGGAGGAGGACGAAGAGGATGATCCGGATACGGTGATGCTCTGGGCGGATACTCGCGTTGGCAAATGAAAAATTCCAGGTGGATAAGCGGTGGATCGAACCCGAACCTTGTTTTCTAAGCTTTTGAAAATGTTATGGTTTTTGCATTGTGCTGGTGCCCCCGGACGGAATCGAACCGCCGACCTTCGGTTTACAAAACCGCTGCTCTACCAGCTGAGCTACAAGGGCACGGCGCTCCGGTTAGCATATTTGTTGAGCCAGTAAAGAC
>NZ_RZRA01000261.1:0-6138 GCF_003998945.1 Mesorhizobium sp. M7A.F.Ca.CA.003.01.2.1
GACGAATGAATTGGGGTGCGATACCAGCGGCGGCCATGATCACAGCCGCCTTTCCTCCGGATGCCAGCAGCCGGCGCCGCGAGATGCGGATCAAGTCAGACATTGAAACTCCTCCCTCAGGGCCACGTTTCCTCCACGGCCCTTATGAGGGATATTGACGGCAGCATGGCAAGGCTGTCAACATCATAAATAATCAAAACACCTCACAACATCGCAATAGGGCAAGGAAATGCACAAAAACGGGATCCATGCATCATGCCGGGTGCTTCAATTTGAGGGCACACGACCCTTCCCGGCCCTGCGCAGCCCTGCCGGACCATTTGATTTAGCGCGGCGGCTTGCGCATGGGCTAAGGGCGGATACATCATTTCCCATCAGAATCGCCGATGGCGGGGAAGCCGTCACCAGCCGATCTGACGCATGCAGGAGATGAAAGACGGTGCGTTCCACCCTGACTGACATAGCCCGGGAAGCCGGCGTCTCGGCCGCCACCGTCGACCGCGTGCTCAACAACCGACCCGGCGTGCGGGCGCGCACGCGCGAAATCGTGCTCGAAATGGCGCAGCGCCTCGGCTACATCGCCGAAGGCCCGAACGGCGCGCCGCCACGGCCCTCGCCTGGCGAGGTCATCCGACTCGACTTCGCGCTGCCGGCCGGCACCAATTCCTTCATCAAGATGCTGCACCGGCACATCGAGGCACAGGCTCTGGCGCGGCCCGACCTCGATGTCCATATCGCCACCATCGAGGGCTTCAATCCTGACCGGCTCGCCCGCCTGCTGCAGGACCTGCGCGGACAGACGCAAGGCGTCGGCGTTATAGCGCTCGACCATCCGACGGTGCGCGAAGCGATCCGATCCCTGTCGGCCAACGATATCAAGGTGGTGACCATCGCCTCCGACATCCTGCATGTGCCCAGGGTCGCCTATATCGGCATCGACAACCGCGCCGCCGGGCGGCTGGCCGGCTATCTGCTCAACCGCTTCATGGGATCGGGGCATCCGGGCAAGGTGGCGCTGTTCGCCGGCTCGCTGTCCTATCGCGGCCACGAAGAACGCGAGATGGGGTTCCGCCACGTCCTGACCGAGGAATCACCCAACCTGCAGATCGTCGAGATGCGCGAAATGCTCGACGACCGCGAGAAGGCCTATTCGGAGGCATCGGCCCTGCTGGAGCGGCACCCCGACCTTGCCGCGATCTACAATGTCGGCGCCGGCAACACCGGCATCGCCCGCGCGCTCAAGGAGCACGGCCGCGCCCAGTCCATGGTCTTCCTCGGCCACGAGGTGACGGACGGCACCAAGGACCTTCTGCTCGACGGCACGCTCGACGCGGTCATCGACCAGAACCCGCGCGTCGAAGCCCGCGAAGCGCTCAACACTTTGACCCATGCGGTCCGGGGATTGCCCTATGAACTGCACCAGCCAAGGCTGCAGGTGATCTTCAAGGAGAACATCCCAGAGATTTGACGGACCAGACGAACGGGGCAGCGCGGTAAAGCGCCCGCCCCGCTCGATGCTTCCAGTCTATTGGACGGCAGCGACTTCAGCCGCGGCGCCATCGACAAAGCTCTTGTCGACCCATTTTCCGTAGTCGATCGAGCCCTTCAGGAGCCCGGCGCTGGCCATGAATTTCTCCTCGCCCTGCAAGGCGGCGATCGCGTCGTCGGTGAGTTTCGGATCCTGGTGGAACACCCCGTCGGCATAGGTCTTGCGGACGGATTTCTCCGACGACTTGGTCGCCTCCACAAACGTCTTGATCGTCTCGTCCGGATGAGCGTCGGCCCAACGCGAAATCTCGATGTCGACCTTCAGCAGCCGCTTGACCAGATCGGGATATTTCGCCGCGAAGGCGCCGTTGACCGAGATGACGTTCGGCACGTTCCATTCCGGATGGGTGCTGGTGTCGAACAGCACCCGCGCCTCGCCGGTGTCGCCCAGCTTGGCCGCCGTCGAATCCGTCTCGACAATGGCGTCGATATCGCCGCGCAGCAGCGCCGGGCCGGATGCCTCGAAAGGCAGGTTCAGACCTTCGACGTCATTGGTGGTCAGGCCGACGCTGTTCAGTGCCTTGCTGAAGTTCGAATGCCGCACCGTTCCGGTGAGATAGGCGACCTTCTTGCCCCTGAGATCCTGCAGCGTCTTCAACGGCGAGTCGGTTTTGACGACGATGTAGGAACCGCCGGCCTTCACATAGCTCGACAGGCCGATCAGCTTGACGTCGGCGCCGGACGCAGCAACGCGCAGCGCCGGATTGTTGCCGGTATAGGTGAACTCGATGGCGCCGGTCGCCAATGCCGTCGTGGCTTCCGAGCCGCCGTTGAAGGTCACCAGTTCGACCTTGATGCCGTCCTTGGCGAATTCCTTGTCCCACCAGCCGTCCTTCTTGGCGAGGATGAATTTGAGGTGCCCCGGCGCCGTGCTGCCGATGCGGATGATGTCAGGCTTGTCCTGTGCGAAGGCAGGCATGCCGCCAAGGCCGATTACGACGGCAATGGCGCCCTTCAGAAGCAGCCGGCGAATTGCGTCGAATGGGATGTTGGGCATGGGAAAATCCTTCCTGTTTGGAATGAATGGGGCCGCTTAAATGAGCGAGGTCTCGGACTGGCCCTTCCAGGCTGTTGCCCAGCGCTCGAACCAGACGAGCAGGTAATTGACGGTCAGGCCGATGACGGTCAGCGTCAGGATGCCGGCGTACATGTCGGCCGTTTCCATCATCAGCTGCGAATTCTGGATGAGGAAACCGAGGCCGGATTTGGCCGCCAGCATCTCGGCGCCGATGACCGCGAACAGCGAGGATTTCACCGCCAGCCGAGCGCCGGCGACGATCGAGGGAATGCTGGCCGGCAGGATGACTTTCCGGAACAGGTCGAAGTCGGACGTGCCCATCGAGCGCGCCGCCTTGATGAGCAGCGGATCGACCGACTTGACGCCGCTGATCGTGTTGACGAGGAGAAAAAACACCGAGGAGTAGAAGGTGATCGCGACCTTCGATTCCTCGCCGATGCCGAGCAGCAGGATGAACACCGGCAGAAGCGCGAATTGCGAGGTGTTGCGCAGCGTCTGCACCAAAAGGTCGGAAACCTTCTCGAACAGCGAATAGCGCCCCATCAACAGACCGAGCGGGATGGCGACCACCACGCCGAGTGCGAAGCCGATCGCAGCGCGCTGCAGGCTTATGCCGATATGCTCGATCAGCACGCCCGAGGCGAGCAGCGCCCACCCGGCGACCAGCACCTCGCTCAGCGGCGGAAAGAAGATCCGGTTCAGCCAGCCGAGCCGGGGCGCGATCTCCCACAGCAGGAAGAACAGGCCGAGCAGCGGCAAGCCATAGAGGAATGTGCCGCGGCTCGCTTTCTTGCTCCGGATCTTGGCGTTGGCCTTGATGGCGGGGACCCTGGCGGCGGCTACCGTTTCGCCAGCGCCGGCAAACAGGTGGAGCGCTCCAGCGGAGCCAAACTTCTCGGTCAGATAGGCCATGGGTCCAGTTCCTCAGTGACTGAAGGCTGGCGACAGAGTCCAGTCCTTCTGCGCCTTGTTGACCTCGTCGCGCAGCACGTCCCAGACGCGAGCGCGATATAGATTGAATTCGGCGCTGGCGCGGATGTCGCCGTCGCGCGGCCGTGGCAGGTCGATATCGATGATCTCCTTCACCGCGCCCGGCCGCGCCGTCATCACCACCACCCGGTCGGCGAGGAAGATCGCCTCGTCGATCGAGTGGGTGACGAAAATGACCGTCGTGTTGATCTTGCCCCAGATCCGCAGCAGCTCGCCTTGCAGAAGCTCGCGCGTCTGCTGGTCAAGCGCCGCGAACGGCTCATCCATCAGCAACACTTCCGGGTTGCTGGCCAGCGCACGCGCGATCGCCACACGCTGCTGCATGCCGCCGGACAGCTGGTTGGGAAAACGGTCCTCGAAGCCGGCAAGGCCGAACAGCGACAACAGATGGCGGGCCGTCGCCGTGCGCTCAGCCTTGGCCACGCCGCGCACTTCCAGCGCATATTCGATGTTGGCGAGCGCCGTGCGCCAGGGAAACAGCGCATATTGCTGGAAGACATAGCCGGTCTTCGGGTCGGGCCTGGTGATGCGCCGGCCATCGAGCTTGACGTCGCCGCCGGTCGCCTGCGTCAGCCCGCCAATGATGTCGAGCAGCACCGACTTGCCCGAGCCGCTGGGGCCGACCAGCGTGATGAACTCGCCCTTGCGGATCGAGAGGTCAACGCCATCGAGCACGGTGACGCGGTCGGTCGCCTCGCCATCGACGGTGACGAACTGCCCCGGCTTGAGCTGGAAGGTCTTGCTGATGTCGCTGACGACGATACGGTCCATATCTGTCTCCGATCGGTTCACTGCGCCACGCGGATGCGGTGCGTCGGGTCGAATTCCGAGCCGCCGGCCTTGCCGCGCTTCCAGCCGAGCGCGCGGGCATAGGAGCCAAACAGCTGTCGGGCGTCGGCCTGAGCTTCCGTGATGCCGGTCGGCCCTTCGGCGAACTCGGCCACATAGAGCGCGTCGGTCGGGCAGTAGATTTCGCACAGGAAGCAGGTCTGGCAGTCCTCCTGGCGGGCGATCACTGGCACGCCGCTCTCGGTCGCGTCGAAGACGTTGGCCGGGCACACCTTGACGCAGATGTCGCATTCGACACAGCGCGTGGCCGAGACGATCTCGATCATGACGCCAGCTCCGCCAGCCGCTCAGGCGCGCCTGCGATGCGGAACGCATCCACACCGGTGATGACCAGCCGGTGCGCGAAGGCCGGGCTCTTGCCCGGCAAATCGGTGCGGCGATGCATACCGCGGCTCTCGGTGCGGTGCAGCGCTGCGGCCACGGACCAGCGCCCGGCGGCGGCGATCGAAGCTGCCTCTCGGGTACGGACCCTATCCAGCCCGTCGCCTTGCAGATGGTCGCGCACGTCGCGCCAGACACTCTCCAACCGCTCGCCGCTTTTCTCCAGGCCTTCGCCGGTGCGGAAGAAATTCTTGTCGAGCGGCGTCACCTCACTGCGCACCGCCTCGATGACTTCGCCTGCCGAGATGTCGACGCGCGGCGATGATGCAGGACGTAATCCAGCCTGGCCAAGCGACTGCACCTCAGTGCGGAATGCCTTGCCGGTCCGGCGCTTGGCATGGGTCGAAGCGCCCTTGCCCGCCCACCAGCCGCTGGCCAGCGCCCAGGACGAATTGACGGCGCCGCCGCCCGACACCGCACCGGTCATGATCTCGCGGCTGGCCGCGTCGCCGGCGACATAGAGGCCGGGTACGCCGGTGGCGCAATCGTCGGAGACGATGTCTATGCCGCCCGTGCCGCGCACCGTGCCTTCGGCGCGCAGGGTGATGCGGAACAGCTCGCTGAAAGGGTCGATGCCGGCGCGGTCATAGGGCACGAAGCAATTCGGCTGGCCCTGGCGCAGCCAGCCCTGCAGCGCTGGTTCGGCCTGATCGAGCCGCGCGTAGACCGGGCCGTCGATCAGCGCGCGCGCCACTTCCTCCTCGCGGTCGCCGATGCCGTTGCGCAACGGCTCGCCGGTCGGCCCGACGATCGGTGAGCCATCTTCGCGATGGAACGACGCCCAGCGGAACGGCAGCCCCTTGTTCAACGAGGAGCCGTAGGGCGCCAGCGTGTATTTGCCGGTGAACTCCATGCCCGACAGGCTGGCGCCGGCCTCCGCCGCCATCAGATAGCCGTCGCCGGTCAGCCCGGTCGCGCCGAGGATGCGCTCGCGGAAAGCGCAGCCACCGGTCGCCAGCACCACCGCGTTGGCGTCGACGCGCCAATCCTGGCCGATCTGCCTGGCGACACCGGCGGCGCCGACGATGGCATCGCCGTCCGACAAAAGTTCGAGCGCGGGATGATGGTCGAGGACGGTGACGCCGGCCAAAAGCACGCGGCGGCGCATGAAGCGCATGTAGTCCGGGCCGCGCAGATTGGCGATGTAGAGCCGGCCGTCATCCTCGCTCGGGAAGGGATAGCCCCATTCGGAGAGCCTGAGCAGGTTGCGGTAGGCGGTGTCAACGCAGCGCAGCATCCAGCGCGGGTCGGCGAGTTCGCCGGTGCGCTGCCAGCGTCGCTCGGCCACGGCATGCCTGTTGTCGCCCGGCGGCACGCACCAGGTGCCGGTGTTGGACGGCGCGGTGGCGCCG
>NZ_RZRA01000262.1:0-6053 GCF_003998945.1 Mesorhizobium sp. M7A.F.Ca.CA.003.01.2.1
CGGTCATCTCGACTCAGGCGCTCCTTTCGCAGACGGGCTTATCAACTGGGTCACGGCCCGTCGAGCGTGCATGACCGCCCGCGGCGTGTTGCGCACAACTGTGCAGGCACCGTCTGGAGGGGTCATCAGCCGATGCCTGGCGCAAACTTTGGGTTGACCCCTTCGGACCACGAGGCGACACTCCTCCCAACGCTACGAGTGCGAGGAGGAATGCGATGGACGAGCCCGAACGGTGGCGCCACATGTCGACGGCGCCGAAGGACGGCAGCCGCATCCTGGTCACTGTGCGTCCGTCCGAGCAGGGACCGGCGGAAGTCGACCTTGCCTATTGGTCGCGTGCCGACCAGTTCGCCTCGGAAGGCTGGCGCGCGTCGGACTCTTCGCCCGGGCGCGTCATCGAATACGCCGACCCGGAACTGAAATGCTGGATGCCGCTGCCCACCGCCAACCTTAGCCGCGCGTCGATGCCGGCGCCCTGGGAAGGCGAAGACGCCCAGCAGTTGGATGGGTCCGGGATTTGAGGGGCGCAAGAAATTGGCGAAAGCCGCAAAGCTGCCAATCTCCCCCCTCGTGGGGGAGATTAGCAGTTTCGTTGCCAGCTCGTTAAAACTTGCCTCTCAGAACAGGAACGCGGCTGTGGCGGGGTTGGGTCCGTTGCGGCCCTCGGGCGAATCCATGCCGCGGATCGTCTGCAGGTCCTGCGCATCCAGTTCGAAATCGAAGACATCGAAATTGGCGGCGATGCGATCCCTGCGGATCGACTTTGGAATGACGATCAGCCCCTCCTGGAGATGCCAGCGGATGATCGCCTGTGCGACGGACTTGCCATGTTTTTTGGCGATGCCTGCAATGGTCGGATCGCCGAGCAGCCGGCCGCTGCCCAGAGGGCTCCAGCTTTCGATACGGATGTCGTGCTTGGCATGAAAGTCCCTGACACCGCGCTGCTGGAACTGGGGATGCAGCTCGATCTGGTTGACGACGGGCGTCACACCGGTCTCGCCGATGATCCGCTCCAGATGGTCCTGGTTGAAGTTCGAAACGCCGATCGATTTGATGCGGCCGGCCTGCCTGAGTTCGACCAGCGTCTTCCAGGCCTCGACATATTTGTCCTGGCTGGGCACAGGCCAGTGGATCAGGAACAGGTCGATCTGTTCGACGCCGAGCTTCTCCATCGTCTCGTCGAAGGCGCGCAAGGCCGCATCGCGCTGGTGCGCGCCGTTGCGCAGTTTCGAGGTGATGAACAGCTCAGCCCGCGGCACGCCGGCACTGCGGATCGCCTCTCCGACCCCTTCCTCGTTCTGATAGCCTTCGGCGGTGTCGATCAGGCGATAGCCGGCCTCGATGCCCCAACCCACCACGTCGGCGGTGATGTCCTGGTCGACCTGCCCCCCACCGAGGCCGAGTTGGGGAATGGCGGAGCCGTCGTTCAATGCAATCTGTTCGGGCATGGTGGGCTGTTCAGGCATGAGGGATCCTTTGCAAAGCTGGGCCGGGCGTCCGCCCGGCGCACAGCCTATCTAGGTCCGACAAGGGGCAACGGCCAGCCGACAGCGGACAAATTGCCGTGTGAAGTGCGCCTGCAAGTGTGACTTCGGCGTCGGCCGCATCCTCACCGCGGCCGGCGCACCGCCCGCACCACCCCGGCGGATGTGCTGCCGCAATAAAGGCGGTCGCCGCCATCGGATTCCAGCCCCGACACGCCCATCCCGGCCGGCATGTCGAGCTTCTCCAGAACCTTGCCTGATTTCGGGTCGACGCGGCGCAGGTCGCTCTGGTCGCCTTCCCAGGTGGCGTGCCACAGCTCGCCCTCGACCCATGTCACCCCGGTGACGAAGCGGTTGGATTCGATGGTGCGCAGGATCGCACCGGTTTCCGGGTCGACCTGGTGGATCTTGCGTTCGCGGTATTGTCCCACCCAGAGCGTTCCTTCGGCCCAGGTCAGCCCGGAATCGCCGCCACCACCGGGCGCCGGAATAGTCGCCAACACCTGGCCGGTATCAGGGTCGATCTTCTGTATCAGGTCGTTGGCAAGCTGGAAGAAATGCTGGCCGTCCCAGGCGGTGCCGGCATGCGCCGCGACATCGATCGAGCGCAGGTTCTGCCCGCTCTCCGGATCGAAGGCGTTCAGCTTCTCGCCCGAGGCAAACCAGACATTGCTGCCGTCAAAGCTCACCCCATGCACCCTCTCCACATCGGCAAAGGGTCCGTATTCGCGCAGGATTTCGGCCGTTGACTGTTTCATGTCCTTGTCCTCATTGAGATCCGATGTCACTTCCTAACCGTTCGGCAGCGGGGCCGGGAGTAACAAGGTGGTCGTGAATCCCACCAGTGGAGGCGTCATCCAGCGGCGCGCCCGGCCGTGACCGAAAAACTGCACCTTGCCGGCCTCGCCAAGCTGCTCCAACGCCCGCTGCACGCTGCGCTGCCCGGTGCCAAGCGCCAGCGCCAACGCCGAACTCGCCCAGGATTCACCGTCGGCAAGGAAAGCCAGCACCGCCGCGTGCCGCTCCTCGATCGGCCGCGCCAGCACCAGCACCTCGCGTGCCTGGCGCGGCGCCAGCGCGAAGCCCTGGCTGGTGGCGCCGATGTCGGCCAAGCCCCGCAATTCGGTGCGCAGCCGGCCGATCTCGACCCGCAGCCGCGCCCGATGCGATTCATCGGCGTGCCTGCCGCCGAAGGCTTGCGCGATCAGCGTCGCCCTGGACACATCGCCTGGCCACGCTTCGGCGAGCGTACGGGCCAGCGCGAACAGAACCGGGCGCGTGGCCAGCGAGACCGTTTTCTCCTGTTGGCGCACGACATATCGGAAATTATCGACCAGCAGCGCCGGCGACGCCTGCAACGCCTCGACGTCCTCAAGCAGCAACGGGCGCTGCTCGCCAGCCGCGATCAGCCGCGCCGCCGGCGTGTCCAGCGCCAGGAATGCGCGGTCGACTTCAGCGATGAGCCCCGCAATGCCGGCCTGGCGGGCGGCGTGGCGTGCCCACTCCAACGCCCTGCGCGCCGGCTTCGTCTTGAGGCGCCGCATCGCGATGCCGGCGACGGCAAGTTCGTGGGCGGCGCGCGAGGCCGGCGGAAGCGGTGCCGGGTCGAGCCCCGCCAGCACGTCTTCGGCCTCGTCGAGACGGCCGATCAATAGCAGGCGCCGCACCTTGAGGTGGCCGGCATGCGCTGCGTTCAGCCGGTCGCCATGCTTTTCCAGCGTCGCCCGCGCCGCATCCAAAGCCTTGGCCGGCCAGCCGAGATCCCGCGAGACCAGCGCGATCTCGGCCTCGGCAACGACGCATCTGGCACGCGCTACCGCCTCTTTCGGGCCGAAGCCGCGCGCGGCACGCCGCAGCAGCGCCTTGGCGCGATCGAGATCACCGAGCTGCGCCATGGCAATGCCGCGCAGCGCCAGCGCCGGCGGGTCTTCGCGCAAGGCGACGCGATCCAGCGCGCCGAGCGGGTCGCCTCCGGCCAGTGCCAGCGCAGCCGCGGTGATCAGCGAATCCATTCAAATCCCGTCACACTTGTAACTCCCACCCTTGTGCGTCGCCGCCCTAACTTAAATCCGTACCGTCAACCGGCAAGCCGCATCGGCAACTATCGGCAACGCGCGGCACGCCAAGGGAGAACCGACAATGCCAACCGACACTCCTCTCCACCCGGCCGAAGGCACCGTGAGGATGCGCCACCCCTGCTGCGACGGGCCGGCTCCTGCAAATCCCGTCACACTTGTAACTCCCACCCTCCCGCTTCACCGCCCTATTCTGGCTGACAGCAAGCGACAACAGACTGGCAAAGGAGACGACCAATGACCAAGCACATCGCAATGAAGACCCCGCCGATCGTTTCGAGGCAGGACTGGGAAGCCGCCCGCGAACAGATGCTGGTGAAGGAAAAGGCAACACTGCGCGCCAAGGACGCATTGGCCGCCGAGCGCCGGCGCATGCCGTGGATGGAAGTCGACAAGGCCTATGTGTTCGAGGGACCGAACGGCAGAGCGAGCCTGCTCGATCTGTTCGAAGGCCGCCGCCAGCTGATCGTCTATCGCGCCTTCTTCGAGCCCGGCGTGCATGGCTGGCCCGATCACGCCTGCCGCGGCTGTTCGCTGGGCGCCGACCAGGTCGGCCACCTCGCCCATCTCAACGCCCGCAACACCACGCTTGCCTACGCTTCGCGTGCCCCGCAGGCCGACATTGCGCGGCTGAAGCAGCGGATGGGCTGGCAGATGCCCTGGTACACAATCACTGACAGTTTCGACAAGGACTTCGGTGTCGACGAATGGCACGGCCACAACGTCTTCATCCGTGACGGCGATCGCATCTTCCGCACCTACTTGATTAACAGCCGCGGCGACGAAGCGATGGGCACCGTCTGGAGCTATCTCGACGCGACGCCGCTCGGCCGCCAGGAAATCTGGGAGGATTCGCCCGAAGGCTATCCGCAGACTCCACTCTACTCCTGGTGGAACTGGCACGACAATTACGACGCCGGGGCCGACAAGAAATGGGAAGAAGTGTCTGCTGCCGGCGAGGCCGCATTCCGCGACAAGGGCGAGCAGTAACGGTTGTCCAGTCTGGGTTCCTCTCCCCACTCCGTGGAGAGAGGAACCTGTCGTGGCTGGCATGATCATCAAGGATCAAGGCGATGAGCGATATCCACACAGGTGCCGGCAGCACGATCCCAGAAGCCGCCACCCTCGGGCTGGCCGACTGGCTTTGCCTTGCCGCGGCACCGACCTTCGCCGTGATGGCGCTGCTCACCTGCATCTTCAGCGGCGATGCGGCCATGCAGTGCATGGGCACCGACGCCTCGCCCCTCACGGGCATGGCTGCGATGTATCTGCTGATGAGCGCCTTTCATCTGGCGCCCTGGCTGCGGGTGATCTCCGGCCGGCAGGCCCGCTAGGCCCTTCCAATTCTAGACACCCCACACATCGGAGAAGACAATGAGACTGGTCAGGCTGAGAGCGCCGGGCGGCTTGGGCAATCTCGACCTGGTCGAGGAAGATCCGCCCCAACCAGGGCCGGGCGAGGTGCTGGTCAGGATCCGGGCCTGCGCGTTGAACATGCGCGACGACTTTGCCGTGCAAGGCAAGATGCCTCTCGCCGACGGCCGCGTTCCGCTCTCCGACGGCGCCGGCGAAGTGATTGCCCTCGGCGACGGTGTCGATGCACTCAGGCCCGGAGACAGCGTCGTCAGCGTCTTCTATCCCTGGTGGCTGCGCGGTGACATGACGCCCTGCACCCGGCGCGATATTCCGGGAGACAGTTTCGACGGCTTCGCCAGCGAGTATGTCTGCATGCCGGCGCATGCTTTCACCAGGGCACCGGCAGGCTATACGCATGTCGAGGCGGCGTCGCTCACCTGCACGGGCGTTACTGCCTGGCGCGGCCTGATTGTGTGCGGCAAGGTGAAGCCGGGCGACGCAGTGCTGGTCCTCGGTTCGGGCAGCGTATCGCTGTTCGCGCTGCAATTCGCCAAGGCCGCCGGCGCCCGGGTCATCGCCACCTCATCCGACGAGCAGAAGCTGGAAAGGCTCAAGCGCCTCGGAGCCGACGCCGTCATCAACTACAAGTCCGTCCCGGACTGGGGCCGCAAGGCCAAGGATCTGACGGGCGGGCGCGGCGTCGATCACGTGATCGAGGTCGGCGGACCCGCCACGCTGGCGCAGTCGATTATCGCCTGCCGCACGGGCGGTCACATCGCGCTGGTCGGCGTCCTGACCGGCTTTGCGGCGGAAGTGTCTATCCCAGCCCTGTTTTCCAACCAGATCCGCATCAGCGGCATTTCCATCGGCAGCCGGGCCGACCAGGAGGATATGATCCGCGCGATAGAGTCCAACAGGCTGAAGCCCGTCATAGACCGCCACTTTCCGCTGCAGGACATCGCCACCGCCTTCGCTCATTACGAATCCCGAAAGCATTTCGGCAAGGTCTGCCTTGACGTTTGAGCGTTCTCCGCCAGCAGCACGATGAAGGGGACCGCCGGGGCCGCGCCTCGTCGTGATCCTGCCTAGGTCGCGATGTCGTTGACCGGCAGCAGGGGCTTGGGAAGGTCGCTCTCGC
>NZ_RZRA01000263.1:0-6114 GCF_003998945.1 Mesorhizobium sp. M7A.F.Ca.CA.003.01.2.1
GGCATGATCAAGGTCGAGGTCGGCGCGCTGCCGGCCGCCGAGATCGGCCAGGTCGTGGTCAAGCTGAAGACATCAGGCTATCAGGTCGGTTTCCAGGCCGAGGACATCTGGGCCTTCGTGTGAAGGAAGATAGAGCAGACGACCCCCTCCATTGCTACAAAGACGTGGCCTAGTCCTCTCTGAACGCACGACTGATCTGATCGGAAAGCGGCTTCACGAAATATGAAAACGCAGACCGTTCGTGGGTCTTGATAAAGGCCTCAACGGGCATTCCCGGAAGAACAATGAGTCCGTCTAGCCGCGCCAGTTCTTCGGGCGCTACCACGAAGCGCACCTGATAGTAGGAAGATCCTGAGCGCTCGTTAGTCGTCAGGTCAGCTGCAATACGGACAACCGTCCCATTGAGTTCTGGCGTGGTACGCTGATTGAATGCCGAGAGGCGTAGCACTGCCTTCTGCCCAAGCTCAATCTGGTCGATGTCGCGCGGTGCGATCTGGGCATCCAGCGCGAGCCCGCCGCTATCGGGAACGATCGACATAATCACATCCCCTGGCGAAATGACGCCGCCGACAGTGTGAAATGCCAGTTGGTGCACGATGCCAGCCTGTGGAGCGATGATGTCGATTCGCTTGAGTTGATCCTCGGCCGCGATCTTTCGCTCGATATATTCTCCGATCTGACCTTGCACTTCACGAAGTTCGGCGCTCACTTCAGTTTTCAGGTCGGAGTCGATCTGCAGGATCTGCAGTCTAGCTTCCGATATTCGGCCTGCTGCTTGAGCCTGGCCGGCCATCGCCTCGCCTCGATCACCGCCGAGGGTCGCCGCCTCTCGCTCCAGGTCGTTCAATCGCAACACAGAAACAATGCCCTTTGCCCGGAGCACTTGAAGCGAGGCGATCTCGGCATCAAGCACAGAGAGCCCACGATCAAAGGCTGTTTCGCGAGACTTCAGGCCATCGATCTCATGCGCGAACTGCTTAATTCTTTCGCGCAACTGGGACTTCTTCCCCGCTCGGTCTTCCTTCCTGAACTCAAACAGTCGACGCTCACTCTGAACGGCTGCGGCGATATCGGTGTTGTCAAGCCGGGAAAGTAAAGTTCCTGGAAACGCAATCTGGTCTTCGTCGTCGCGCTCGGCCTCAAGTCTAGCGAGCCGTGCAGTCAATTCGTCCAGCCTCTTGGTGACGATTCCAAGGTTTGCCCGCGCTTGCGTTGCATCGAGGCGCACAAGTACATCTCCGGCAGCAATCTTCTGCCCCTCCTTGATGAGAATCTCGCTGATAACGCCTCCAGTCAAATGTTGGATTTTCTTGACATAGCTATCGACGACAAAGGTGCCGGAAGCCACGACTGCACCAGAGAGATTGGTTGCGGCCGCCCACCCGCCTATGCCTCCCACCAAGAAAAGGCAGGAAGTGCCGCCAATGAAGAGGTGCCGCCGGATAGATCTTGAAACCAATTCGGCCTCAACGTTTGGCATCGGATCCCTCCATCAAGATTTCAGCGACCTCCGGCTTTGACTCGTTCGGATCTGCGACCATCTTGAAGGGCGCGAGCATCCTGGCCGATACAGAAAAGCCCGGATATCCAGCCATGGTAGGATTCGGAGAAGGGACCTTTGATATTTTCGAAAGAACTTCGTCGCGTGGTCCGAAGGCTTTGACCCGACCGGCCTCCATCATGAGAACGAAATCGACTGCAGCTAGCGCGCTCGGTCGATGCGCTATAACTATTGCGATCCCCTTGCGTTCCCTCACGGCCGCGATTGCCTTCACAACAGCAGCTTCGCCATCGGCGTCAAGATTCGCATTGGGTTCATCGAGCACGACGAGGAACGGATCGGCGTAGAGTGCCCTGGCAAGGCCGATCCGCTGGCGTTGCCCTGCCGAAAGGGATGATCCGGCTTCTCCAATGCGGGCTTCATATCCTTTATCAAACTGCAGGATAAGCTCATGAACGCCAGCCGCCATCGCGGCTGATACAATTGTCTCCGGCTTCGCGTCGGATTCGAAGCGGGCGATGTTCTCTGCGATCGTGCCATCGAAAAGTTCGCCCCCCTGTGGCAGGTAGCCGATGTGGCGACCGATTGCCTCCTGATCCCACTGGTCGAGTGACGCGTCGTCAATACGCACTTTGCCGCTCGCCGGGGTCCAGGCGCCAACGAGAGCGCGGGCAAGCGTCGACTTCCCCGCACCGCTAGGGCCAATAATGCCGAGCGCGCTCCCCGCGCGCATGACGAAGTTTGCTGCGAAGACCGTCGGCTTCGTCTCACCAGGGGGAACGACGGTGATGCCTGCGGCACGCAGTTCGCATTGCGGTTTGGGCAGGGCCAAGACAGTTGTCTCTTCAGGCATCATCAGCAGCAAATCCCTGAGGCGGATCCAACTCTGTCTCGCCATCAGGAACACTTTCCAACTTCCGATTGCCAATTCGACGGGCGCTAGTGCGCGGCCCATTATGATGGAACTGGCAATCATCACCCCCGGTGTGACCTGCTGCTCGATAGCGAGCCATGCACCCACTGCCAGGATTGCGGACTGGAGAACCAAACGAAGTGTTTTTGCAACGCCCCCTAGGCCGCTAACAACATCGCTGGCCCTGCGATTTGCCGCAAGGTAGTCCGAATTTGCAAGGCGCCAGCGCGCGGTCATGCGATTGCTAAGCCCCATCGCACGTATAGCTTCGGCATTGCGACGGGACGCGTCCAGCAAGGCATTGCGCACCGTGTTATGCCGGAGTGCCTCTCGAGTTGGGTTGCGGGAAGACGCATCGGTAATAACGGTAAGCGAGACCAACAAGATCGCGCCGACCATTGCTGTCATACCAAGCCAGAAATGAAGTAGAAAACACAGGCCGAGATAAAAGGGCATCCAAGGTAAATCGAAAAACGCGGTCGGACCGGGTCCGGAGAGAAAATTGCGTACATTGTCGAGATCGCGCAGCGGCTGCAATCCGTCGCTGGGCATGCGAGTTTCGAGTGGAAGGCGGACGACTGCGTCGTGAACGCGCCCGGAAAGCTGGTGATCGAACCGCTCACCGACGCGTAGAAGAACGCGGGCACGAATGATGTCAAGGCCGCATTGAAAGGCATATAGGCCGAACGCAAGCATCCCGAGGCCGACCAGTGTTGGGACGCTGTGGCTGGCAAGCACACGGTCATAAACCTGCAACATGAACAAGGGGGCAGTTAGCGCCAATACGTTTATGACGCCGCTTATCACCGCTGTTGCGAGGATTACCGCCTTGTTCGCCGCAACAAGTGACCTTTCAAATCCCCCAGAACCTATCTTCTCGGGGGATCGGGTCATGGAGATCTCGTTCCACCTACTTCAGCACAAAATCCTATGCATAGCTCAAGCATATTGCTTGTTACTGCCACTGATCCAGACCGAGGTGACTCACCCAAGACATACTTCAAGCGGCAACAAGCCATGCTGGGTCGAATCCCATATCAAACACGGTGTTCATTGCCACGCTGTGCGCGTTGTCATTTTCGTCCAAATAAGCCAACGAGAATGAATTAAAAACCTGCGATCTGCCGAAGTACCCGTTAATAACATGCGCCGACCCTGTCCATTCTGAAGACATACCAAAGTCTACCGTGTAGTCTCCATAAAGCACATCGGTACTGATGTAGTAGGCCTTGTTGGAGCTAAATGAATATGTACCAATTTCGATTGAAGTGGCTCCGTCATTGCCGCTGAGGGTATATTTTACATCCCACCAGTTCGTAACATAGTCTATCTCATACCATTGCTCACTTGCATGTATCGTTGTTGTACGCTGCGCGACCAATGTCTTCTCTAGATCCAGATCGGTGAGGCTTAATCCAGACAATAGGAAATTATTCAAGGGAGCAGAATAGTCTGAAGCGGGATCTGATGGCCAATACTTCTCTAGATTTCCAACAGCGACGTCATGCCCGCCATCGGGCGTCATGACATAGCCGACAAAAAAGTGACTCGAATCCTGGAACTCGATCGTGTCGTTCCCGCTGCCCGTATCAATCATGACCGGCAGGATTATACCCCAGCTGTTGTCTGCAACACCCGAGACTATGATGTGGTCATTTCCAGCGCCAGAAAAGACAAATCCCTGATCCGGATTGACCAAGGTTATCTCGTTGTCCTTTTCATTCCCAACAAGAATAAACTGAGAGGTGCTGTTCAAGGTGAAGCTGGTAACGTCACCCTGCAGGACAACCAGATTTCCATCCTTGTTCGCCGATGTTGCCGCATTTCCGGCTATGAAGGTGGCGCCGTTGATATTGACGATGTTATGCGGGTCGAGCCCCCAATAGTAAGGGTTCGACAGTTTGTAGGAATCCGATTGCATCCACTCGGAATTGTACCCTGCAAGAGTCAACTCGTTTGCGGTGCCGATGGTCTGGTTGATCACGTGATCGAACTCAGTCCCATGGGGAGTTGTGGGGAGATCGCTCCGGTCGAACGATATCTCCTTGTAGTCAGTGCTGGCATGCAGGATATTTGAGGTTCCTGAAACCGCCTCCTCAATCAGGAGACCATGAATGAACCTGCCAAGGAAACCAGACGCATCGGTGTCGTTAGCTGGGGCATACGGTTTTTGCTCGAACAGATATGACTGCTTGCTATCCAAGAATCCCGTATGGGTAGCGGCCCACTGGAGCAAGCTTTTGGCGAGAACATCGTCCCCGATAATAAATTTCATCTGAGATAGATTAAACACAAATGGATCCATATCCTGGAACCATTGGAGCGCATAGTTTTTCGCCGTAGCATCGCCGACTGTCAGCGGAATATTCATTCTAAAGTAGGATAGATACTGAGACAGATCCGCACTCGACGTGACCAGCCAGAAATCATAGTCGTTGAGAGCTCGAACCTCGTAGTAGGGTGTCCACCCTTCCGCCGCGCCTGAGAGCTCGGGGAAAACAGTTTGGTATGCTGCATCATGATAGTCGGAAATTTGCCGCCCCGTAAGGTTCCAATCAGTTTGTGTTGACCGAAGAGCGTAGTCACGCGTAGCGAGTTCCAGCATGAGCGCATCGCGACGTTGGTCAAAGAGTCCTGACGCGAAATCGCCATCTATTTTGTTCTTGGCATAGTTGTTAGCAACAATTCCGATTAACGAGTCGGCGTTCACGACACCATGTGCCATGCTTCCATAGTAGATGCCAGCGGCGGAAAGCGCATCGTAGTAATGAGACGCGTCACCCGTCGAGATGGTAAGCGCATATGCAGAGTTAATATCGTTTATCTGCTGTGAAGTTGGCATGATACGCTCCTATTTTTCAGAAAATGAATCAATCAGCGCCGAAAGACGTTTGTGAAACCTAGAGACGTCCTCTCGAAGATATTTACGAGGCGCCATGATCATCCAGCGCAATCCAGCCCTATCAAAGCTCATCATGCACGATGATACAGAAGAATATCCAGTGCACATAATGTACATAGGATCCGGCGCGGAAATATAGTAGATATTGTGAGAGAGATACCCCTTAGCATTATCCTTTACGCGAAACGAGGCGAATTTAATACCAGCATCGAGGTCATTTATAATTGGAAGCAGGAGGTTTTGCGGAATATGAATTTTTAGTGGGCCGCCTGGAACGGAGGCCGCCACTCCGAGTGCGTCCGAAAGCGGCAGCAGATCCTCCTCCCCCCGGATCTGGGGGTTTGGCCCGCGGCCAGCTTTCAGTTCAGGATAGCTCAGTCGTAGCGCGACTTGCTTGATATCCATGGTTGCCTTCGGATTTCGTTCCCGAAATAGATCTGAGGGGACATAGAGCGTTCCCTGCGAGTATGTCACGGCAACGCGATCGATCGACGAAGAGGTGAGCCAGAGAAAACGTTCGTCTCCAGTGTCGAGTGATGCGGATTGCGAGTGCCCGCAGGTGACCAAAGCCAAGAGGAGCGCAATTGAAAATCGACCTTTGAGCACGCGTTTTCCCGCCCAGCATGCGCTCTAATTCGTTAAGTTATTAGTATGCCATATCTCATAACGATTGCAACAATTAATATACTTACAGATTTATCTTTCATCGAAGTATATAAGTAAGATCTTTTATAATAATGCTGATCTCGATGCGTAGCTATCAGGTCGGTTTCCAGGCCGAGGACATCTGGGCCTTCG
>NZ_RZRA01000264.1:0-6110 GCF_003998945.1 Mesorhizobium sp. M7A.F.Ca.CA.003.01.2.1
CCTTGGGCGCAGGCGTGGCCTTAGCGGTGACCGTTTTTGCAGGAGCTTTAGCGCCATTTGCCGAAGCCTTTATAGCCGGCGTCGCCCTTGACGGTGC
The DNA here is from genome assembly GCF_003998945.1 of Mesorhizobium sp. M7A.F.Ca.CA.003.01.2.1. NCBI lineage: Bacteria > Pseudomonadati > Pseudomonadota > Alphaproteobacteria > Hyphomicrobiales > Phyllobacteriaceae > Mesorhizobium > Mesorhizobium sp. M7A.F.Ca.CA.003.01.2.1. Next base: position 98 of record NZ_RZRA01000264.1, read on the forward strand.
AGGCTTGGCTGCCTTCTTCGCCGTGGACGCCTTCGGCGCCACGACGGGTGTCGTCGGCACTGATGACGTCACCACCGATTCGTCGGTCATCGCCGGGAAAATCGGCGCTGCCGGCGCTGCTTCCGGTCCGTTGACGCCGGGCATGGTCGTTGCACCGTTCTTCAGCGGCTCGGCCGCCTGCGGGGTCGAAGCGGCTGGCGTTGCCGGATCGGCTGCCGGCTTCGGCTTCATCGCCGCGTCGACGCCGGAGCGAACGTCGGCCGCGGCCTGTTCGAACGGATTGAGCTGCTTCCTGATCTCGGCCATCGGGCTCATGCCCCTGAGCTCGTCGACGGACTTCTTGACGTCGTCGAGCTCGGCTTCCTTCAGCGCCTCGTTGAACTGTTTCTGGAAATCGGATGCCATGGCGCGCAGCTTCGCCGTCGTGCGGCCGAAGGTGCGCAGCATATTGGGCAAATCCTTGGGCCCGACGACCACGATCATGACGATCGCGATGACCAGCATTTCGGTCCAGCCGACTTCAAACATGACACTCTGTTCCGACTAGAACCTTTGGGCTCAGCTCTTGCTGGCCTTTTCCTTCGCGGCCGCAACGGTCTCGTCGGCACGATGTTCGACGGTGCGCTTGTCTTCGGCAACGTCGTCGTCGGCCATGCCCTTCTTGAAGCTCTTGATGCCCTTGGCCATGTCGCCCATCAGCTCGGGAATCTTGCCGCGGCCGAACACCAAAAGCACGATCACCAGCACCATCATCCAGTGCCAAATCGAAAATGAACCCATAGCAAATCTCTCTCGAATGTTTTCCCTGGCGATGATCTATGCGTTTTCGCGTTGGGATTCAAACACAACTGCGACAGAGTTTATGAAAGGGTGGCGGATGTCACGCATTTTCGACGCGGCGGCCCCGCTACGAATCCGCGCATCCTCGACAGATCGGCCGCCAATGCCAGTCAATCTTCCGTGACGCGCGGCGTCAGCAGGCCGAGTTCCTCGAGATCGATATCGGTGAGCGCATCCTCGTCGTCGGTCAATGCATCGGGATCGGCCGGCGGCTGCGGAATGGAGAAATTCGACGGCATGCGGCCCGAAAGCAGGCCGGCCCCCTTCAGTTCCTCCATGCCGGGCAGATCGCGGATCTCTTCCAGCGCGAAATGATCGAGGAAGGTCTCCGTCGTGCCGTAGGTGACCGGGCGTCCGGGTGTCTTTCGCCGGCCGCGCATGCGCACCCATTCCGTTTCCAGCAGCGTGTCGAGCGTGCCTTTCGAGGTTTCGACACCGCGGATGTCCTCGATCTCGGCACGCGTCACCGGCTGGTGATAGGCAATGATCGCCAGCACTTCGAGAGCCGCGCGGGAGAGCTTCCTTTGCTGGACGGTATCCCTGCTCATCAGGAAAGCCAGGTCGCCGGCGGTGCGGAACGCCCAGGCATCGCCGACACGCACCAGATTGACGCCGCGCCGCGCATAGATCTGCTGCAGCTCGGCCATGGCCAGGGCGATGTTGATGCCGTCCGGCAGGCGTGCCGCAAGCTGCTTTTCGCTGACGGGTTCGGCGCTGGCGAACACGATCGCCTCGGCCATGCGCACAGCCTCGGCCAGATGCAGTCGCTCGGCCGGGTTTTGTAGCTGCTGCTCGGCCGGATCCTGGGAAAGCGGGCCCTCGTCGGGTTCATCGCCGATCTTGAACGGGACAACCGAAGCGTTGGCGCGTTCGCTCATGATGCCACCTCGACTGCCTTGATTGTCTGCGTTCGGCCGCGCAGGTAGATCGGCGCGAACGTCTGATCCTGCCGCACATCCATCTTGCCTTCGCGCACCAGTTCCAGCGTGGCAGCGAACGAGCTCGCGATCGCCGTGCGCCGCTCCTCGGGACTGGTCATGTACGCGATCAGAAAACTTTCCATCGTCGTCCAGTCGCTCACGGCTCCCACAAGGCGGGTCAGGATGTCGCGCGCGTCCTTGAGCGACCAGACACCGCGCCTGGCGATGGTCACATTGTTGATCGCCTGCTTCTGGCGCTGCTGGGCATAGGCGGTCAAGAGATCGTAGAGCGAGGCAGAATAGGCGTTGCGCTTTTCGATGATGACCATTTCCGGCATGCCGCGCGCGAACACGTCGCGGCCGAGCCGGTTGCGGTTGACCAGACGCGCCGAGGCGTCGCGCATGGCTTCCAGCCGCTTCAGTCGGAACTGCAGCACCGCCGCCAGTTCCTCGCCGCTTTCGCCCTCGTCGCCTGGCTGCTTGGGGATCAGGAGCTTGGACTTGAGGAAGGCCAGCCATGCCGCCATCACCAGATAGTCGGCGGCAAGCTCCAGCCTGAGCGCCCTCGCCGTCTCGACAAAGGTCAGATATTGCTCGACCAGCGCCAGGATCGAAATGCGCGCCAGATCGACTTTCTGGGTGCGGGCAAGATGCAGCAGAAGATCGAGCGGACCTTCGAAGCCGGCCACGTCGACGACCAGCGACGGGTCGCCGGTGACGCGTGAATCGTCATTTTCGGCCCACAGACGGTCCATCGGTGCGGCCTTCGCGGCCTTGCTTTCCAATGTCTCCGCCACTGCCTGTCACTTTCCCTTGCTATGCCACCGCATCGAAGTAGGTGGCGAATTCGGCGCGTATTTCGGTTTCTTCGACCGTGTCACGGTCCTTTATATAGGTCAGCGCCCGCTTGGCGCGCTCCAGCGACGTGCCCTCAAGCCCCGTGGTGCGCGATGCGATGCCGGCCATCTCCTCGAAAACGCCGTTGCAGTGAAGGACCAGATCGCAGCCCGCCGCAAGGATCGAGGCCGCCTTTGTCGGGAAATCCCCAGAAAGTGCCTTCATCGATGTGTCGTCGCTCATCAGCAGTCCGTCGAAGCCGATTTCGCGCCGGATGATCTCGTCGATGACCTTGCCGGAGGTGGTCGCCGGATTGTTCGGGTCGATCGCGCTGTAGACGACATGCGCAGTCATCGCCATCGGCAGATGGCTAAGCTCCTTGAACGGGGCGAAATCATGCCGCTGCAGATCACTGAGCGAGGCATTGACCACTGGCAGTTCAAAATGCGTGTCGGCAAAGGCACGTCCATGGCCCGGAATATGCTTCATGACCGGCAGCACGCCGCCCGATATCAGCCCTTCCGCGGCTGCGCGGCCGAGCTCGATCACGGGTCGCGGGTCCTTGCCGTAGGCACGCGCGCCGATGACATCGCTGGCGCCTTCGATCGGCACGTCGAGCACCGGCAGGCAATCGGCTGTGATGCCGTAGCGTAACAGGTCGAAAGCATGCAGCCGCGCCATCAGCCAGGCCGCGCGGGCGCCGGCATCATGATCGTCGCGCCACAGCGCGCCCAGCGCGCCGCCGGCGGGATAATTCGGCGCCAGCGGCGGCCGCAAGCGCTGCACACGGCCGCCTTCCTGATCGATGAACACCAGCGCGTCCGGACGCCCTATGCAGTCTCGCATCTCGGCGACCAGATCGCGGATCTGTTCGGTCTCGCCGATGTTGCGCGCAAACAGGATGAAGGCCCACGGGCATTCATTGCGATAGAAATTGATTTCTTCGCGGGTGAGCGATTTCCCGGCGCAGCCGAGGATCATGGATTTTGATTCGGTCATGTCGGCAGTTTAGGGCTTTGTGCGATCAAAGGGAATCGCCAGGGATTCATCCACGGCAACGCCGGATCTGCTTTCCCCATGAAAAAAGCCGGCGCGGTGACCGCGCCGGCTTTCAATCGGTTGGCTCCGGCTTTAGCGCGAGACGAAGCAGTTGCCGCCGGCGGCCTTGTAGCTGGTGCACAAATTGATCGCGTCATTGCGTGACTGGGCCGGAACGCGCACGCGGTAGAACGTGCCTTTGCCGGCGATCTCGGCCTTGACGATGTTGGCGGTACGCCCGGCAAGCACGCTGCCATAGCGGCGCTGCAGATCCTGATAACTGGACTGGGCGCTTTCGACGGTCGGCTGCGAGGCGATCTGCATCGACCACGAGCCACCGCCTGCCGCGGTCGATGCCGGATCGATGGACGCAACCTGATCGGGCTTGACCTCGCCGACGACATCGACCGGCTGGTCGGACGGACGCTGCGGCGCTAGCGGAACCTTTGCCGGCGTGTTGGCCGATTGGGCCTTGGCCTCGGCCTTTGGCTTGGCCACCGGCTTGAGGGCCGGCTCGTCGTCCGCCTGGGCGGCGGCAGGCGCCACGGTACCGGTCTGGTCGGCATCGGCTTGCGCCGCCGGGGCGACATGCTGCGGCGCCGGATCGACCGGCTCGGTAGCGGCCACTTGCGGAGCGGCGGGTGCCGCCGGATCTTCACGCGGCACCAGCGAACCGTCCGACTTGACCACCATGGTCCTCACCTTGCGCGGTGCAATGGCGACGACATCGGCATTTGTGCCCTTGTCTGCATCCTGCAGCACCTGCGCGATGCGGTCCTCGGACTTGGGAGCTGGCGCCGTATTGTCGGCCAAAGCAGCGCCGGCCATCGGCGCGGCGTTGCCGACATCGGTTCCAGCGCCGGCTGCATTCTGGTCCGGCGAAAGATCGATGGCGCGGGCCGGGTCCTTCGCCTGCACGTCCACCGGCTCTTCGGTGTTGGTGACCAGCTTTTCCTGGACCGGCTCGGCGGGCTTGGCGCCCCTGACCGCGTCGTAGACCTTGTTGTCCTGGTTCGGCACCACGGCACCGCCCGGATTCTCCGGCTTGACCTTGATCGGCGCGTTGTCGGCCTTGACGATGACGGGCGCTTCGCTGCCGCCCTTGCCGCCAAAGGACAGCGCAAAGGCACCGAGACCGCCCGCGACCGCGACCGCGCCGACAATCGCGGCGATGAACAGGCCGCGTCCGCGCGACGGCCTTGCGGCCTCACGCTCGCCGAGACCCGGAACAGCCATCTCCTCGTCGAGTTCGGGATCGTAGTCGAGTTCATCGACGGTGAAATCATCGGCTTGGGAAGCCGGCTGGCTCCCCGGCAGGTTGTCGAGGTCGTAGCCCGAGGCGTCGGCATAACCCGTGGGCGGCGCCGCGCGGGCAGACATTTCCATCGGCCGCGCCGCATAGGTTCGCGCTTCCGGCTCATAGCCCGGCTTGACCCCGTCATAGCCCGGCTTGAGGCTGTCATAGCCCGGCTTGAAGCCCGCGGCATAGGAGCCATCATCGTAAGACGCGCCGGCCGCGTTGCTTGCTGGGGCGGCAGTCACCTCCACCGCGTTCATCTCGGAGAGAAGGCTGGAGAACTCGGCATCGAGATCGTCATAGCCAGGCGACGCCGGCTGGTCTTCCTCGAAGTGCAGTTCGGGGATATCGAGATCGTCCGCCAGCGCCACGACACGCTCGGGCACATCGACCGTCTCGACATCGGGCATGTCTTCGTAACGCGCCGGCTGGCGCGATTGCGGCGCCGATACTGGGGCAGCGGGAGCCAAGGTTTCGACCGGCTCGGACGAACCATAGGACGTCATGGCGGCGACTGCCGGCGCTGCGGCCATGGATGATGCCACCGAAGCGGCCGGCTGAGCGCTAAACGTAGGCTGCGTGCTGAATGACGGCTGCTGCGGAACCGGCGTCACGCGGCTCCACGAACGCGTCGGCTCTGTCGGTTGGGAACGCTCCGCAAGCCAATCGAAAGAATCCGCCGAATTGTCCCGGGGAGCGGCTTCATCACGCGGATCAAGGCCCTGGGCCAAAGCCGCGTCCAACGCATCATCGTCGAAATCGACATCGCCAATGGTGTCCGAGTCCGGATCCTGGAGTTCATCAAGCATAAGATCGTCAATATCCGCGTCGGCCGCTTGGGCCGTGCCAACATGTCGATTCTGCTCAGGCGTGGTTTCGTCAAGATCCCAGTCGAGGTCGCCGACAAGGTCGGCCGGTTCCTCGGCAGGCTGGGCAACAGGCGGCGGGGCAGCGACAGCCGGCTGAGCCGTGACAGGCTCGCTGGCCACCGGCGCCGTGCGGGAAGTCATGGCGCCCAGCAGCGCATTCAACTCGTCTTCCAGGCTCCGTTCGTCCGCAATCGGGGCGTGCACCGCCGGCG
>NZ_RZRA01000265.1:0-6092 GCF_003998945.1 Mesorhizobium sp. M7A.F.Ca.CA.003.01.2.1
GTGCAATTGCGCCGTGGCCCGAACGTCGTCGGCCCCTGGGGCACGCTGCAGGCTTTCGCCGATCTGTTGAAGTTCGTCTTCAAGGAGCCGGTCATCCCGTCCGGCGCCAACAAGGGCGTGTTTCTGCTGGCGCCGCTGGTGTCGGCCGTGCTGGCGATCTCGGCCTGGGCGGTCATCCCGGTCAGCCACGGCTGGGCGATCGCCAACGTCAATGTCGGCATCCTCTATGTCTTCGCCATCTCCTCGCTCGAGGTCTACGGCGTGATCATGGGCGGCTGGGCGTCGAACTCGAAATATCCGTTCCTCGGCGCGCTGCGCTCGGCCGCGCAGATGGTGTCCTACGAAGTCTCGATCGGCTTCGTCATCGTCACCGTTCTGCTCACCGCCGGCTCGCTCAACCTCACCGATATCGTGCTGTCGCAGCATGATGGAATTGGTACGCGGCTTGGCCTGCCCAACACCTTCCTCGACTGGAACTGGCTGGCGCTGTTCCCGATGTTCATCATCTTCTTCATCTCGGCGCTGGCCGAGACGAACCGCCCGCCCTTCGATCTGGTCGAAGCCGAATCGGAACTGGTCGCCGGCCACATGGTCGAATATTCGTCGACCCCGTTCCTTTTGTTCTTCCTCGGCGAGTATGTCGCCATCGTGCTGATGTGCGCGCTGGCCACCATCCTGTTCCTCGGCGGCTGGCTGCCTCCGTTCGACTTCGCGCCGTTCACCTGGGTGCCGGGCGTCATCTGGTTCGTGCTGAAAGTCTGCTTCGTGTTCTTCGGCATCTCCATGGTGAAGGCCTTCGTGCCGCGCTACCGCTACGACCAATTGATGCGGCTTGGCTGGAAAGTGTTCCTGCCGATCTCGCTGTTCATGGTGGTCGCCACCGCGGCCTTCCTCAAGATCACGGGGTTTGCGTGATGTCCGCTCTTTCCCAAGCCGCCAAATCGCTGCTGCTGCAGGATTTCGTCAGCGCCTTCTTCCTGTCGATGCGCCAGTTCTTCGCGCCGAAGGAGACGATCAACTATCCGCACGAGAAGGGGCCAACCAGCCCGCGCTTCCGCGGCGAGCATGCGTTGCGCCGTTACCCGAACGGCGAGGAACGCTGCATCGCCTGCAAATTGTGCGAGGCGATCTGCCCCGCGCAGGCCATCACCATCGAGGCCGGCCCGCGCCGCAATGACGGCACGCGCCGCACGGTGCGCTACGACATCGACATGGTGAAGTGCATCTATTGCGGCTTCTGCCAGGAAGCCTGCCCGGTCGACGCCATCGTCGAGGGGCCGAATTTCGAGTTCGCGACGGAGACGCGCGAGGAACTCTACTACGACAAGGACAGACTGTTGGCGAATGGCGACCGGTGGGAGCGCGAGCTGGCGCGCAACATCTCGCTGGACTCGCCCTACCGCTGATATTTGCCGCATGGACGGGGCGAGGGGCCTCGTCTAAGGACACAACGAAACTTGCGGCCTGAGGCGGCAAACATCGAAACAGGACGGTTGTCCTGTTTGTACAGGAACCCGGGGGATCCCCAATGTTGAGTGGACTAGAGGCGGCCTTTTTCTACCTCTTCGCCTTTGTCGCGGTGGCATCGGCGTTCATGGTCATTTCGTCGCGCAACCCCGTGCATTCGGTGCTGTTCCTGATCCTGACCTTCTTCAACGCCGCCGGCCTGTTCATGCTGACCGGCGCCGAGTTCCTGGCGATGATCCTGCTCGTCGTCTATGTCGGCGCGGTGATGGTTCTGTTCCTGTTCGTCGTCATGATGCTCGACGTCGATTTCGCCGAACTGAAGAGCGGCGCCCTGCAATATGCGCCGATCGGCGCGCTGGTCGGGCTGATCCTGGCGGCGGAGCTGATCGTGGTTCTCGGCGGCTACACCTTCGCGCCGCAGCTCGCTTCGACGGTCTCCAAGCCCATTCCGGATCTTGCCACGCGGACCAATACCGCCGCGCTCGGCGACATCCTCTATACGGACTACCTCTACTACTTCCAGATTTCGGGCCTCGTGCTGCTGGTCGCCATGATCGGCGCCATCGTGCTGACGCTGCGCCACAAGCCAGGCGTCAAGCGGCAGTCGATCGCAGCCCAGGTCGGCCGCACACCGGCGACCGGCATGGAAATCCGCAAGGTCAAGACAGGCGAGGGACTCTGAGATGGTTGTCGGCATCGCACATTATCTGACCGTATCGGCTGTTCTGTTCACGCTCGGCGTGTTCGGCATCTTCCTGAACCGCAAGAACGTCATCGTCATCCTGATGTCGGTCGAGCTGATCCTGCTGGCGGTCAACATCAACTTCGTCGCCTTTTCGGCAGCACTCGGCGATCTGGTCGGCCAGGTGTTCGCGCTGTTCGTGCTGACGGTCGCGGCGGCCGAAGCCGCCATCGGACTTGCCATTCTCGTCGTCTTCTTCCGCAACCGCGGCTCGATCGCGGTCGAAGACGTGAACATGATGAAGGGTTGACGGAACCACCATGTATCAGGCCATCGTCTTCCTTCCCCTGCTCGGCTTCCTGATCGTCGGCCTGTTCGGCACGTCGCTCGGCGCCAAGGCGTCCGAATACATCACCTCGGGTTTCCTGGTGATCGCGGCCGTGCTGTCGTGGGTCGCGTTCTTCACCGTCGGTTTCGGCCATGGCGAGGTGTTCACCGTGCCCGTGCTGCGCTGGATACAGTCGGGTGGGCTGGAAGCGTCCTGGGCGCTGCGGATCGACACGCTGACGGTGGTCATGCTGGTGGTGGTCAACACCGTGTCGGCGCTGGTCCACATCTATTCGATCGGCTACATGCACCACGATCCGAACCGGCCGCGCTTCTTCGCTTATCTGTCGCTGTTCACCTTCGCCATGCTGATGCTGGTGACGGCGGACAACCTCGTGCAGATGTTTTTCGGCTGGGAAGGGGTGGGGCTGGCGTCCTATCTGCTGATCGGCTTCTGGTACAAGAAGCCGTCGGCCAATGCCGCGGCAATCAAGGCCTTTGTCGTCAACCGCGTCGGCGATTTCGGCTTCGCGCTCGGCATCTTCGGCGTGTTCGTGCTGTTCGGCTCGGTCAATCTGGGCACCATCTTCGCCAATGCGGCGACGTTCATCCCGGCCGAAGGTGCACCGCAGGGTGCCGCGGTGCTGACTTTCCTTGGCCATGCGCTGGACAAGCAGGCGGCCATGACGATCGTCTGCCTGCTCCTGTTCATGGGCGCCATGGGCAAGTCGGCGCAAGTGCCGCTGCACACCTGGCTGCCGGACGCCATGGAAGGCCCGACGCCGGTTTCGGCCCTGATCCATGCCGCCACCATGGTGACGGCGGGCGTGTTCATGCTGGCGCGGTTGTCGCCGCTGTTCGAACTGTCGCATTCGGCGCTGACGGTCGTGACCTTCATCGGTGCCTTCACGGCCTTCTTCGCGGCCACCGTCGGTCTCGTCCAGAACGACATCAAGCGCGTCATCGCCTATTCGACCTGCTCGCAGCTCGGTTACATGTTCGTGGCGCTCGGCGTCGGCGCCTATGGCGCGGCGATCTTCCACCTGTTCACGCATGCCTTCTTCAAGGCGCTGCTGTTCCTCGGCTCGGGCTCGGTCATCCACGCCGTGTCCGACGAGCAGGACATGCGCAATATGGGCGGCCTCAGGAAACTGATCCCGACCACCTACTGGATGATGGTGATCGGCACGCTGGCGCTGACCGGCGTCGGCATTCCGGTGACGGTCATCGGCACCGCCGGCTTCTTCTCCAAGGACGCCATCATCGAGAGCGCCTTTGCCGGCCACAATTCGGTTGCCGGCATGGCCTTCGTGCTTTTGGTCATCGCCGCCTGCTTCACCTCCTTCTACTCCTGGCGGCTGATCTTCATGACCTTCCACGGCAAGCCGCGGGCGAGCCATGAGGTCATGCACCATGTCCATGAATCGCCGCCGGTGATGCTGGTGCCGCTGTTCATCCTGGCTGCGGGTGCGCTGTTTGCCGGCGTCATCTTCCACAACGCCTTCATCGGCGAGGGCTATGCCGAGTTCTGGAAGGCATCGCTGTTCACATTGCCTGACAATCACATCCTGCACGACATCCACGAATTGCCGCTGTGGGTCGAACTGTCGCCCTTCATCGCCATGCTGATCGGCTTCGCGCTGGCCTGGAAATTCTACATCCGCTCGCCGGAAATGCCGGTCAACCTGGCCGCGCAGCATCGCGGGCTCTACGCCTTCCTGCTCAACAAGTGGTATTTCGACGAGCTCTACGACTTCCTGTTCGTGCGGCCCGCCAAGCGCCTTGGCCATTTCCTGTGGAAGACCGGCGACGGCACCGTCATCGACGGCCTCGGCCCCGACGGTATCTCGGCGCGTGTCGTCGATGTCACCAACCGCGTCGTCAAGCTGCAGACCGGCTATCTCTACCACTACGCCTTCGCCATGCTGATCGGCGTTGCCGCACTCGTCACCTGGATGATGCTCTGATGACCGCCTGGCCAATCCTCTCGCTGGTCACCTTCCTGCCGCTGGTTGGTGTGCTGCTTATCCTGTTCATCAATGACGACAGCGAAAATGCACGCCGCAACATCCGCGCCATCGCGCTGTTGACGACGACTTTCACGTTCATCATCTCGCTGTTCATCTGGACCGGATTCGACAATTCGCAGTCCGGCTTCCAGTTCGTCGAGAAGGTCGCCTGGCTCGATTCCGGCATTTCCTACCATATGGGCGTCGACGGCATCTCGATGCTGTTCGTCATCCTGACGACCTTCCTGATGCCGCTCTGCATCCTGGCCTCGTGGGAATCGATCGAGAAGCGCGTCAAGGCCTACATGATTGCCTTCCTGCTGCTCGAAACGCTGATGATCGGCGTGTTCTGCGCGCTGGACATCGTGCTGTTCTACGTCTTCTTCGAAGCCGGCCTGATCCCGATGTTCATCATCATCGGCGTCTGGGGCGGCAAGCGGCGCGTCTACGCCTCGTTCAAGTTCTTCCTCTACACGCTCGCCGGTTCGGTGCTGATGCTGCTCGCCATCATGGCGATGTTCTTCCAGTCCGGAACAACCGACATCCCGACGCTGCTGACCCACAACTTCCCGGCCAACATGCAGACCTGGCTATGGCTTGCCTTCTTCGCCTCCTTCGCGGTGAAGATGCCGATGTGGCCGGTGCACACATGGCTGCCCGACGCGCACGTCGAGGCGCCGACGGCGGGCTCCGTCATCCTGGCCGGCATCCTGTTGAAAATGGGCGGGTACGGCTTCCTGCGCTTCTCCTTGCCGATGTTCCCGCTGGCGTCGGAAATGTTCGCGCCGCTGGTCTTCGCGCTGTCCGTCGTCGCCATCATCTACACCTCGCTGGTGGCGCTGATGCAGGAGGACATGAAGAAGCTGATCGCCTATTCGTCGGTTGCTCATATGGGCTTCGTCACCATGGGCATCTTCGCCATGAACCAGGAAGGCGTGCAGGGCGCGATCTTCCAGATGCTCAGCCACGGCCTCGTCTCCGGCGCGCTGTTCCTGTGCGTCGGCGTCATCTACGACCGCATGCACACACGTGAGATCGCGGCCTATGGCGGGCTGGTCAACAACATGCCGAAATACGCCACGGTGTTCCTGATCTTCACCATGGCCAATGTCGGCCTGCCCGGTACCAGCGGCTTCGTCGGCGAGTTCCTGACCATGCTCGGCGTGTTCCGGGTCAACACATGGGTGGCGTTCTTCGCCGCCACCGGCGTCATCCTGTCGGCCGCCTACGCGCTCTGGCTCTACCGCCGGGTGATCTTCGGCGCACTGACCAAGGAGAGCCTTAAGGGACTGCTCGACCTGTCGCCGCGCGAGAAGGTGATCATCTACCCGCTGGTCGTGCTGGTCATCTTCTTCGGCGTCTATCCCGCCCCGGTCTTCGACGCGACGGCCCAATCGGTCAAGTCGCTCGTCACCAATGTCACTGCATCCATCGGCACCGCGCAGACCGCGGCGGCGAACTGACCAGAGGTTTTGCGAACCATGACGCCGGACCTTCTCTCCAGCCTGTCGCTCTCGACGCCAGAGCTGATCCTTGCCGTCGGCGCGCTGGCGCTGCTGATGGTCGGAGCCTGTTCGCGCGCCAACACGGCCAACACGGTAACCGGC
>NZ_RZRA01000266.1:0-6086 GCF_003998945.1 Mesorhizobium sp. M7A.F.Ca.CA.003.01.2.1
ATCGACGCCATCATCCCCGAGCCGCTCGGCGGTGCGCATCGCGGCGCCGAAACCGTGATCGCCGCGACCGGAGACCTCATCGCCAGGACGATGAAGGACTTCGCCGGCGCCAACACCGATTTCCGCGAACAGCGCCGCGAAAAATACCTGGCCATGGGCCGCAGTCTCTGACCACAGGCACCCTTGGCCGCAACAATGTGGCGGAGCGGAGCATTTTTGCCACAAAAATGCCGCTGCATTCGGCTCAATGAGACTGCCGCAGGGGGATGCGTCGGCACTTGCGGTAAGGAATTTATTAGGGTTAACGGGCTTAGGGTCCGTCGATGCGCAGTGTAGCAGCCGGGGCAGGAAACGTCCTGGCGCCAGAGAAAAGACGATATCCGTAGCCATGTTTGTCAAGCTTGCCCGCACCGGAATCCTGATCGCTGCCCTCGGCGTTGCCGGCTGCAACAATTCGTCGATGAAGGATTTTGCCCCGGAGGCCAACAAGCCGCTGCCCGACAAGATCCTCGCCGACATGAGGGCCAAGGGCATGGTCCGCACCTCGTCGGTGATGGCCCGCATCTTCAAGGAAGAAGGCAAGCTCGAGATCTGGAAGGCCAAGACCAACGGCCGCTATGACATGGTCGCCAGCTACGACATCTGCAAATGGTCGGGCAAGCTCGGGCCGAAATACACCGAAGGCGACCGCCAGGCGCCGGAAGGCTTCTACACGGTGCGCCCGGCGCAGATGAATCCGCGCTCGAACTACCATCTGTCCTTCAACATCGGCTATCCCAACGCCTATGACCGCGCCAACGGCCGCACCGGCTCCAATTTGATGGTGCACGGCGCCTGTTCGTCGTCGGGCTGCTATTCGATGACCGATGCGCAGATCGAGCAGATCTATGCCTTCGGCCGCGATGCTTTCCAGGGCGGCCAGACCGAGTTCCAGATCCAGGCGTTTCCGTTCCGCATGACCGCCGCCAACATGGCGCGCTACCGCAACGACCCGAATTACGACTTCTGGAAGATGCTCAAGGTCGGCTACGACAATTTCGAGATCACCAAGGTGCCGCCGAAGGTCGATGTCTGCGAGAAGCGTTATGTCTTCAACCAGGTAGCCGCCGACGGTCAGACATTCGATCCGACTGGCGCCTGCCCGGCGACGACGCAGCCTGATTCGCTGAAGAGCGCCTACAATTCCTACATGAGCACCTATGACGCGGCGTTCAGCGGCGCGGTCAAGGCCAGCGTGCCGGCGCCCAAGCCGACCATCGCCGGTATCAAGGAAGCCAGCATCGTCTCCGACTGGTCCAAGCGCCGCGCACGCGGCGAACGCGTACCGATCGATCCGCCGTCGCTCAACAATGACGGCTCGGTCACCGAGACGGCACGCATGGGCCGCATCGATTCGCCCGCCGGCCGCAAGATGGCGGCTCTTGATGCCGAAAAAGCTGCCAAGCAGAAGGCCGAGGAGCAGAGGCTGGCTGCCATAGAGGCGGCCAAGCAAGCCAAGGAAGCCGCCAAGGCCCAGGCTCTGGCCGAAAAGGAGGCCGAGAAGGCCGCCAAGGAGGCCCCAGTCGCCACCGCGACCATCGCGGCCCCTTCGGAAGCGGCGCCAATGGCTGAAACGCAAGCGGCGAGTGCCGACGAAAGCCGGGTGACGAAGCTGAAGAACAAGCTGCTCGGCATGTTCGGCGGTTGATATCGCCCGTGGCTGATCGCGCCGCTATTTATGACCTCAAGGGGCTGAACTGCCCCTTGCCCGTGCTCAAGGCCAAGAAGCGCCTCGCGGGGATGCAACCGGGCAGTCGGCTCTGGTTGGAGACCACCGACCCGCTCGCCGTCATCGACATTCCGGCATTCTGCTCCGAGAGCGGCCACCAGTTGATTGAAACGGCCGCGGTCTCCGGCGGCCATCGCTTCCTGGTCGAGCGCGGCGCGCCGTAATCGTTGGGAGCTACCGCCCGGCGATCGCCAGCGGATTGTTTTCCAGCGCCGCGCGGTCGGGCGTGTCAACCGACGGCCGGTCGGTGAAGGCGGCGAACAGCCTGCGGATATAATCTTCCGGCATGTCGAGCGTGATCAGCACCAGCCGCGTGCCACGCTGGCCATCCGGCCAGGACGGCAATTGCACCGGCGGATGCAGGATCTTCTGCACGCCATGGATCACCAGCGGCCGCGACGGGTCTTCCCTGAGCTCGATGACGCCCTTCATGCGCAGCAGGCGCTCGCCATGGGTCGAACGCAGCAGGTCGAGGAACATCTCGATCGCCGAAAACGGCACCGGGCCGTCATGCACCAGCGAATAGGAGCGCACGCGCTGATCGTGACGATGGCCGTGGTCATGGCCATGCTCGTGATCATGACCAGCATGATGGTGATGATCGTGCGCCGCTTCCTCGCCAAGCCAGCGCCGCACATCGGCGGATTTGGTTGCCGGGTTGTAGAGGCCGCAATCAAACAACGCCGCCACGCCTGTCTCCGTGTCGCCGGCATCGAGCAGTTCGGCGCCCGGATTGATCTGCCGCAGGCGCGCCCGCAGCATTTCCAGCTCATTGGGGTCGGTGGCCAGATCGGCTTTGCTGAGCACGATGCGGTCGGCGACGGCAACCTGCTTTACCGCCTCGACATGGGCATCGAGCGTGGCGTTGCCGTTGACGGCATCGACCAAAGTGATGACGCCGTCGAGCCGGAAGGCCTGGATCAGCGCCGGATGCGCCATGATCGACTGCAGCACCGGCGCCGGGTCGGCAAGGCCGGTGGTTTCGACGATGACGCGGGCGAGCCGGGCAATGCGGCCGGTCTGCAGCCGGTCGACCAGGTCGGCCAGCGTATCGACCAGTTCGCCGCGCACCGTGCAGCACAGGCAGCCGTCCGACAGCTGGATGATGCCGTCGGAAGACTGCTCGACCAGCAAATGGTCGATCGCCACCTCGCCGAACTCGTTGATGATCACCGCGGTGTCGGCCAGCGCCGGATCCTTGAGCAGCCGGTTGAGCAGCGTCGTCTTGCCGGCGCCGAGGAAGCCGGTCAGCACCGAGACTGGGATCGGGAAGCCGCTGCCCATTGGCTAGTTCGCAACCTTGACCGGCTGGTCGCCCTGCGCGGCGGAGCCGGCAATCTTCGGGCCGGTGCCGGCCGGTGCCGGCCTGTCGGGCCGCCAGCTCGGGATCGGCACATCGGCAAATTCCTGCGCGCCCTGGTCGAGGATGGCCTTCGGCGCCGGACCGGTGGCGCCGCCAAGGCCGACGGCAACCAGCGTCGGCACATGGTCGAGCTTTTCCTGATAGGGTGATTTCGGCACGTTCTTGGCGGCGGCCGGCGGCGCCTCGGATTGCTCCTGCGGCGTCTTCTTCTTGCAGACCTCGTCCTGCATGTCGTTGGGTGAGACCGTGTCGCCATAGGGCGCCAGCGTGGTGACGGTGGCCGAGCCGGCGACAGGCGTGTCGAACCCCTGATCGAGCAGTTTTGCCGCCGTCTCGGCGCGGGTGACCGCCGACTTCTCGCCAAGCACAACCGCGACCAGCGTGCGCCCGTTGCGCGTCGCCGAACCGATCATGTTGAAGCCGGAAGGGCAGACAAAACCGGTCTTCATGCCATCGGCGCCGGGATAGCGGCCGATCAAGAGATTGTAGTTGGGGATCGCCTTCTTGCCGACGGCAAGGCCCTCGATCGAGAACCACGGCACATATTGCGGAAATTCGCGGCGGATCGCCATCACCAGCACGGCGAGGTCGCGCGCCGTCGTGTACTGATCCGGCGAATAGAGCCCGTTCGGATTGACGAAATGCGTGCCGTTCATGCCGAGCCGGGTCGCCTCGGCGTTCATCCGGTCGGCAAAGGCCGCCTGCGAACCGCCGACATTTTCGCCGACAGCCATGGCAATGTCGTTGGCCGATTTGACCAGCATCATCTTCAGCGCATTGTCGAGCCGCATCACCGAACCCGGCTTGAAGCCCATCTTGCTTGGCGGCTCGGCGGCGGAGTGTTTGGTCACCTTGATCGGCGAATCGAGCTGTACCTCGCCGGCCGCGATCGCCCGAAAGGTGACGTAAGCGGTCATCAGCTTGCTCAGCGATGCCGGATACCAGCGCTTGAACGCATCCTGATGCTGCAGGATCTTGCCGCTGCCGAGGTCGAACACGACCACCGGATTGGCCAGCGCCGGCCCGGCCACAACCGACAGCGCGATTGTGCCAGCCGAGAATAGTTTGAGGAAATGCCTGTACCGCATGATCAAATCCGAAATCGCCTCTTGCCGTAGTCGCCCCTGGCTCCGTAAGATTTCATTACGCGATCGCCAGCATATGGTCCGACCCTCAAAACCCGGACCCCATTGTTGCGGTGCTATTTACTCTATGTGACGCCAAGATGGCAAAGTGCCTGGCGATCACAATTGCAAGGCAGCGGCCAACACCCGCCGTCCCAACAGCGAGATGGAACCATCATGCCAATCCTGAACCGTGCCGCCGAAATGCAGGACGAAGTTGCCGGCTGGCGCCAGCATCTGCACCAGACGCCAGAACTGAACTTCGACGTCTTCAAGACCGCCGCCTTCGTCACCGAGAAGCTGAAGGCTTTCGGCTGTGACGATGTGGTCACCGGGCTCGGCAAGACCGGCGTGGTCGGCATCATCCGCGGCCGCCAGGGCGAAGGTCCCACCATCGGCCTGCGCGCCGACATGGACGCGCTGCCGCTCAACGAGATATCAGGAAAGCCCTACGCCTCGACCATCCCCGGCAAGATGCATGCCTGCGGCCATGACGGCCACACGGCGATGCTGCTGGGTGCGGCCAAATACCTCGCCGAGACGCGCAACTTCACCGGTTCGGTGGCGGTGATCTTCCAGCCGGCCGAAGAGGGCGGCGGCGGCGGCAACGAGATGGTCAAGGACGGCATGATGGAGCGTTTCGACATCTCCAGGGTATTCGGCATGCACAACATGCCGGGCCTGCCTGTCGGACAGTTCGCCATTCGCCCGGGCCCGATCATGGCGGCGACCGCCGAATTCACCATCACCGTGCGCGGCAAGGGCGGCCACGCGGCGATGCCGCACGGTACGATCGACCCGATCGTCATCACCAGCCAACTGGTCGGCGCCTTGCAGACGATCGCCTCGCGCAGCACCGATCCGGTCGAGGCCGTGGTGGTGTCGGTGACCAAGTTCCACGCCGGCGATGCCTACAACATCATCCCCGAAACCGCCGAAATCGCCGGCACCGTGCGCACCTTGCGAAAAGAAATCGCCAAGAAGTCCGAAGAGCGCATCCGCAGCATTTGCGACGGGCTGGCGACCGCGTTCGGGGCCAGGATCGAGGTTGACTACCAGGCGAATTATCCCGTGACCTTCAACCACGCGGAAGAGACGGTGTTTGCCGGTGACGTCGCGATGAGTGTCGCTGGCGACGCCCATGTCCACCGCGGCATCCAGCCGGTGATGGGCGGCGAGGATTTCTCCTACATGCTCGAAGCCCGCCCCGGCGCCTTCATCTTCATCGGCAATGGCGACACCGCCGGTCTGCACCACCCGGCCTACGATTTCAACGACGAGGTCATCCCGCACGGCATGAGCTACTGGGTGAAACTGGCTGAAACCGCGCTGGCCGCCTGACAGCGGCAGCGCAAAGCCGGCCGAATTGCCTTCGGCCGGCCTCTTGGCGAAACGATCCGAAGCGGCTATGTGTCTGGCCGCGTGGTCCCGTAGCTCAGTAGGATAGAGCGGCAGATTCCTAATCTGTAGGTCACAGGTTCGATTCCTGTCGGGATCACCATGCTTTGCATCAGCTTAGCAAATTGACGTCGTACTTTTCGCGAAACAGTACGACGAATTCTAATCTCGGCGGGAATGCATCACCGAACAAGGAACGATCAGCTTCACTACGAAGAGCGGGCACTACAATGGCCCTTTGTCTGGCCGAAGGCTGCCTGCAGGATCACTAGGAGCTGATGGTTGACCGTGGTGCGCTGTGACCTAGCTTAAAGTTCATGATGGACAGTCCTAAGCCCGGAAATGGCGAATTGTCCGCACCGGCGAACTCTCGCGAGGTTGCTATGCAGAGGCGCAAACCGGCGTTTCAGAGCCCTGCATGCGTCCTTGCTCG
>NZ_RZRA01000267.1:0-6083 GCF_003998945.1 Mesorhizobium sp. M7A.F.Ca.CA.003.01.2.1
GGATCGGGATCGTGGCTCGCATGATCGTGGCCTTCATGGTCATTGTGGACGTGATCGGCGTGCGCCTTGTCTGACATCGGCGATACATGTGCCTCTGCCCTGACGATGCCGTAGCCGAGCCGAGCCACCTGCTGCAGCACCCTGCCTTCCGGCAACGCGCCGCCATGGCTGACCGTCATGCTGGCACCGGTCACCGAAACCGAGACATCGGCGACGCCGTCTAGGCGACGCACCGCCGTATCGATCTTGGTTGCGCAAGAGGCGCAATCCATGCCGCCGATCTTGAACCGCGTCTGCCTGATTTTTACCTGGTCGAGGGGCGCCGTCATCACATCACCTGTCTGTCTTGCCCGCGCGGCGTCGCCGCATGGGTCTTGAACGCTGATGTCAGGCACTGTAATTGCTCTAGTCACTAGAGCTTCAAGAGGCAATTCATGTTTTCGATCGGTGATCTCTCGCGCCGCACCGGGGTCAAGGTGCCGACCATCCGCTACTACGAGCAGATGGGCCTTGTTGCCGCACCCGAGCGCTCGGAAGGCAACCAGCGCCGCTATTCCAGGCAGGAGCTGGAGCGGTTGGCCTTCATCCGCCACGCCCGCGATCTCGGTTTCGCCGTCGAGGACATCCGCTCTCTGATCGATTTGAGCGGCCACCCCGAGCAACCCTGCGGCCACGCCGACAAGATCGCCGAGGAGCAACTGATCTCGGTGCGGGAAAAGATTGCCCAGTTGAAGCGGCTCGAGGCCGAGCTCGAACGCATCGCCACGTGCTGCAATGGCCAGACGGTCGGCGACTGCTACGTCATCCGCGCGCTGTCGGATCATGCGCTGTGCGCCGATGAGCATGGTTGAGATACATCCTACAGCTCGATCCGGAACCGCAAACTTTCCGCTCCGCCATAGGCGGCGTCCTCGAAAAAGCGTTCGACGAGCTTGCCGCCATTGGCCAGGATCACCTTGTGCGAGGCCGGATTGCCCGGTTTGGCGGTGATCTCGACGTGAGCCAGGCCGACCGCCCTCGCCTCCTCCAGCATCAGGCGCAGCGCCTGTGTAGCGTAGCCGCGCCGCCGCTTCCACGGCACCACCGCATAGCCGATATGGCCGAGCACATGCGGCGGCAGGTCCGACGTACCCTTCTGCCAGCGAAAGCCGATCGAGCCCGACGCCTCGCCGTCCCAGATCCAGCGGCGGAAGCCTGGCAGGCGCGGCACCTTTTTGCCGTCAGGCAAGGTGATCGGACCGCCCCTGGCCTGGGGATCATCGAGGTCGGCGAGAAAAGCCACGGGATCCCTTTCGATTGCCGCAAGCTGCTCGCGCGTCGCTTCCAGCAATCGCACATTGTCCGGCGACCAGCCGCGTTCGAGTGCCGCCTTGTAGGACGGCAGATGTTCGAACGCGGGTTTGACGATTTCGATCATGGTGCACCGGTGCAGACGCGATGCCCACAAAATAGCATGCTTGACCAGGGAGGCACGGTCCACCAAAGCGCGGCCCCATACGACAAAGGCCGCGCTCCCATCACTGGAAACGCGGCCCTGGCGTTGTGTCCTTGGGAGGACCGGCGATCCGGCGCGGCCGCGCCGGAGCACCTTTAGCGATCTCAGGCGATGTCGAAGCGGTCGGCGTTCATCACCTTGGTCCATGCCGCAACGAAATCCCTGGTGAATTTCGCCTTGGCGTCCGCCGACCCGTAGACCTCGGCAAGCGCGCGCAATTGGGCGTGCGAGCCGAAGATCAGGTCGGCACGGGTGCCGGTCCACTTGACCGCCTTGGTCTTGCGGTCACGCGCCTCGTAGACTTCGTCGGAGCCGGCGGCCGGATCCCAGACCGTGTTCATGCTGAGCAGGTTGACGAAGAAGTCGTTGGTCAACGTACCCGGCCGGTCGGTGAACACGCCGTGCTTCGAGTTGGCCGTGTTGGCGCCGAGCACACGAAGACCGCCGACCAGCACCGTCATTTCGGGTGCGGTCAGCGACAGCAATTGCGCCCGGTCGACCAGCATGGCTTCGACCGACATCGGCTGCTTGCCCCTGACATAGTTGCGGAAGCCATCGACTTTCGGCTCGAGCGCGGCAAAGGAATGGACATCCGTCTGTTCCTGCGAAGCATCCATGCGACCCGGCGTGAACGGCACCTTGGCCTCGTGGCCGCCATCCTTCGCCGCCTTCTCGACAGCGGCGACACCGCCGAGAACGATGAGGTCGGCCAGCGAGATCTTTTTCCCGCCGGTCTGTGCCGCGTTGAACTCCTTCTGGATGGCTTCCAGCCTGGCCAGCACCTTCGACAGTTCCGCCGGCTGGTTAACCTCCCAATCCTTCTGCGGCGCCAGCCGGATGCGTGCACCATTGGCACCACCGCGCTTGTCGGAATTGCGGAACGTCGAGGCCGAGGCCCACGCCGTCGAGACCAATTCGGAAACCGACAGGCCCGATGCCAGGATCTTCGCCTTCAGCGACGCAATGTCCTGCTCGCCGACCAGTTCGTGGTCGACCGCGGGGATCGGATCCTGCCAGATCAGTTCTTCCTTGGGCACGAGCGGGCCGAGATAGCGAACGACCGGACCCATGTCGCGATGGGTCAGCTTGAACCATGCGCGGGCAAAGGCGTCGGCGAACTGGTCCGGATGCTCATGGAAGCGCCGCGAGATCTTCTCGTAGGCCGGATCGACCCGCAGCGCGAGATCGGTCGTCAGCATGGCAGGCGCGCGGCGCTTGGACGGATCGTGGGCATCCGGCACGGTTCCGGCGCCGGCGCCGCCCTTCGGCGTCCACTGATGAGCGCCCGCCGGGCTCGTGGTCAGCTCCCATTCGAAGTTGAACAGATTGTCGAAGAAGTTGTTGCTCCACTTGGTCGGCGTCGTGGTCCAGGTCACCTCGAGGCCCGAGGTGATGGCATCGCCGGCGATGCCCGTGGCATGCTTGCTCGACCAGCCGAGGCCCTGCGCCTCGATGCCGGCGCCTTCCGGCTCCGCACCCACAAGCGAGGCATCGCCGGCGCCGTGGGTTTTGCCGAAGGTGTGGCCGCCGGCGATCAGCGCCACGGTCTCCTCGTCGTTCATGGCCATGCGGCCGAACGTCTCGCGAATATCGCGTGCCGAGGCCAGCGGATCCGGCTTGCCGTTCGGCCCTTCCGGATTGACATAGATCAGTCCCATCTGGACGGCGCCGAGATGGCCCTGGAGTTCGCGGTCGCCGGAGTAGCGCTTGTCGTCGAGCCACTTGGTTTCCGAACCCCAATCGACGTCCTGTTCGGGTTCCCAGACGTCGGCGCGGCCGCCAGCGAAACCGAAGGTCTTGAAGCCCATCGATTCCAGCGCGACGTTGCCGGTGAGGATCAGCAGGTCGGCCCAGGAGATCTTGCGCCCATATTTCTGCTTGACCGGCCACAGCAGCCGGCGCGCCTTGTCGAGATTGGCATTGTCCGGCCAGCTGTTGAGCGGAGCAAAACGCTGCTGGCCGGCCCCGGCGCCGCCACGGCCGTCGCCGATGCGGTAGGTGCCGGCACTGTGCCAGGCCATGCGGATGAACAGCGGCCCGTAATGGCCGAAGTCGGCCGGCCACCAATCCTGCGAATCCGTCATCACCTGGTGCAGGTCCTTGATCACCGCATCGAGATCGAGCGACTTGAATTCCTCGGCATAGTCGAACTCTTCGCCCATCGGGTCCGAAAGGTTCGACTGCTGATGGAGAACGCCAAGGTCCAGTTGGTTCGGCCACCAGTCACGGTTCGTCCTGCTGGAGGATCCGTGCGCAACGGGGCATTTGCCGGCACTGGGATCATCGGTCTGTGCGTCCATGTTCTTCTCTCCGATCGTGGCTGTGTTGAGCTGTTCAACTGCTGCGTGAACAGGGACACAAAAATGTCCCTGTAGGCGGTCCGTTTCATGGCTGGCGCGATGACCTGAGCCCGATACGCGACCGAATATGTTGGATGTCCTGTTGCTGCGGGCATGCGCCTCACCAGGCGGTCCCGGCTGCTCCTCATCTTCGTTACGACTCCTATAGCAAAGCCGCTTGATTAATTTAAGTTGGATTTCCTGATTGCAGCGATAAGATGACATTATGACAAACCTGACGCTGAAGCAGCTGCGTTATTTCGAGGCGCTGGCCCGGCACAATCATTTCGGCCGCGCCGCCGATGCCTGCTCGATCTCGCAGCCCGCCATCTCGGTGCAGATCCGGGAGTTGGAGGAAACGCTGGGCACGGAGCTTTTCCAAAGAGGCCCACGCCAGGTCCGGCTGACCAATTTCGGCGAGGAATTCGCCTTGCGCGTCCGCGACATCCTGCGCTCGGTGGATGAGCTGACGGATCTGGCCCGCGCCTCGCGCGACCGGCTGGTGGGACGGTTGCGCATCGGCGTGATCCCGACGATCGCACCCTACCTCCTGCCTGCCATCATCGGCAACCTCGCCCGCATGCATGACGGGCTCGATATCCACGTGCGCGAAACGCAAACGCAAAAGCTGATCCAGGAACTGGCCGACGGCCGGCTTGACGCGGCCATCGTCGCCTTGCCGGTGTCGGAACCCTCGCTGACGGAAATCGTGCTGTTTGCCGAGAACTTCGTGCTGGTCCGGCCCGGCGAGGACGAGGGAAAGCCGGTCCCCAACCGCGAAATGCTGCGCGAGATGCGGCTGCTCCTGCTGGAGGAAGGCCATTGTTTTCGCGACCAGGCGCTGTCGTTCTGCAACATGCATTCGGCGCGGCCAAGGGAGTTGCTGGACGGCAGCTCGCTGTCGACCCTGGTGCAGATGGTCGGCGCCGGTGTCGGCGTCACCTTGATTCCCGAAATGGCCGTGCCGGTGGAGACGCGCTCGGCGGCGGTGTCTGTCGCCCACTTTGCCAACCCCCAACCGTCGCGGACGATCGGCATGATCTGGCGCAAGACAAGCCCGATCGCCAAACAGCTGATGCTTATATCCGAAGTGGTTCGCCAGGCGGCCGAAACGTTGCGCGCGCAGCACAATCCGGCATCGGTTGAGCTGAACTTGGTAGCAGCCGCCCAATGAAGGCTTGGCTGACCCGATCGTCAGCCTGCCGCGTGGAACCGGATCTCGCCCTTGTTCAGGAAGCAGGTCTTGTTGAACAGCGACAGATCCAGAGGGTTCGGCAACCGCACATCGCCGATATCGGGAACCGGCTTCTGCGCCGGGTCGTAGGACCGGTCGATCTGCGAGATGAAGACGAGGATCAATCCCCTGTCGCCGGCAAACGCTTTCAGCGTGCGAACCTGCGCCATCAGCTCCGGATTTTGCCGCTTTTGGTCGAGCAGTTGCAGGTAGTCGATCACCACCAGCGTGCCGCGCGGCGCCGAGCCCAATGCCTTGACGATGTAGTCGGCGCTGATGGCGTCGGAATTGTCGAACACGAACCGGTCGTTGAACTGCACCGGGTCTGCCCCGATGGCTCGAAATCGGTCGAGCACATCCCGCTGCGTATACTCCAGCGTGAAGAACACGCCCCGACTGCCGGACTTCATGGCTTCGATTGCCAGTTCGAGACTCATCAGCGTCTTGCCGTGGCCGGGTCGTGCACCCACCAGGACCAGATCGCCGGGCGCAAGTTGCGCAAACAGTGTGCCGGCAGGCGCCGCCCCGGCTGCCTTGGCCGCAAGCAGGCTCCAACTGGCGAAGCCTTCCCGTACTGCAACACGGTCAAGCGCTTCGTGGAGCGGAATTTTGGCCTCGCGGGACAACAGCCTGGCTTGACGCTTCAGATGATAGATGGGCGCGGACAGCTTCATGACAAACCTCCTGGTGCGAGCCGTTTTCGCAACCCCTCCTTATGCCAAGCGCTCGAACAGTTGGTTCGGTGATGAGAGAGCCCTGCATGGATGATGCTTTCCCGGCGGAGGGAGGAGGCGTGAGCCACGCCAGAATCAGATGATAGCTCAATCCCTGCGTATCGAAAATCGCGGAACTCGAGAGATCAGGTTCCGAACCCGCGGCTTTTCGCGATAGGAATTTTTTCTTGACTCCCTGCACTCAGCTATGGTACATATTTGTCCATGGTGCTGATTTGCGCCGATGGCCCGCCGCACAGGCGGGTTTTTCGTTTGATGCTCCGTCAGCCAACGCGCCGACG
>NZ_RZRA01000268.1:0-6074 GCF_003998945.1 Mesorhizobium sp. M7A.F.Ca.CA.003.01.2.1
TGGACTACGAAACCGCCATCCTCACCGCCAAGCAGTCGATCAGCAAGGCGAAGCAGGACGCCATCGATGCCCAGAACACCTTGAGTTCAAACCTCGCTACCGCCCGGCAGCAGACCGAAGCCGACCTGAACGAAGCCGCGCTGAAGGCGAATATGCAGAAAGGCCTGATAGCCCAGGCTACCGATCCCGCGACTGTGGCCGCCATGACAAATGATCAGCAGCCCGCCCTGCTTTATTCACTGGTGCGCAATGTCGACGGCAAGACCAGCGAAATCGCCGCCAAGGAAGACACACTCGTGCTGCCTGGCGATGTGATCAAGGTCAAGCTGGCGCCGCTGGCCAGCCAGTAGCCCACAGCCCGATACCATCCAGCATCTCAATCCGTCCCGTGAGGGGCGGATTTTTGCTGAGCACCATGCTTGCCAGGCGAAGGCTTCCCGCTGCCCTGACTTCAACCCGCGAGTTGATTGCTTATGACGACCCAGCGGCCGCCGGACGGCCGGCATGCCGGGGCCAATCAGCTTCACCCGTGGCCGCATCCGCCGGCGCCTGCGACCGCCGCGTGCGGGTAGTAACGGGCAGCCGCGCCAGCTTGAAGAAACTGTAGTACATCAAGAAGGAACCCGTAAAATAGGGGTTGAGTATCTCGACCTCGACGAAGGAACGAATCAGCAGCAGCACCATCACGCCGGCGAGGATCACCGGCTCGGCCCGCCATGTCTTGAAGACCACCGCCGACACGTGGCCGTAGAGCGTGCGCAGCACGATCAGCGATACCAGCGTCGCTCCGACGAAGCCGAGTTCGACAAGAGCCTCGATATAGGTGTTGTGGAAGTGGAAGCCGGTGCGGGTGGTGATGTAGAACTCGTTCCACAGCCGCTCGGCTTCGGCGAAGCCCTGCACCCAATAGGCGGCATAGCCGACGCCGAGAATCGGCGATTTCTGCACGGCATTCCAGCCCTGCTCCCACAGATAGGTCCGTCCGGTGAGCGTCGAATCCTTGCCGAAGAGGCCGAGGACGAAGTCCATCAGCCCGAGATTCAAGGCGACAAAGGCAGTCACGACCAGCAGACCGGCGCCGATCAGGAAAATCACCCGGCGGTAGCGCCGTGACAAAATTTTGCTCATCGCAAGAAGCGTCACCAGCGCCAGAACCGCCGGTATAGAGGCCATCGAGGTGGCGGAATGCGAGACGAACAGCAGATAGGCCGACAGCAGAATGAGAGGCGCTGTAAGCATGAGGCTCAGCCGGCCGCGCCTGTAAAAGGCAAGGAACACCACGCTGAAATATATGCCGAGCGAGGCGACAAAACCGAGCTGGTTCTTGGAGGCAAACGCGCCGACGAAATTGTAGGTGCCGTCGAGAACATCGTCGGAATAATTGCCGACCCGCAACGAATACAGCAGGATGAAGAAAATCCCGACCAGGGCGCCTATCGTCAATGCGCGCACGCTGACGGTGCGCGCCGCGATATAGGCACAAGCGATATGAGAGAGATATTGGAACGCCGTCCTTGCCGTGATGCCCGGCGCAACCGACCAGAAAATCGAGAAGCAGACATAGGCGGCAAACAGCAGCGGCAGCCAGGCGCTGGACAGATGCCGCAGAAACCGCCGGTAGTCGACCATGACGAGTGGAAGCCAGACCGCGTAGTAGGCCAGGATCAGCACCTGGCCGAAAATGAACGAATAGGAAAACGCCCAGATCGAGACGGCTACGGCAAAGGCGCCATAGACCGAGTTCTTCTCGGGATCGACCAGCAGGGACTTTGGAATCTTCATCTCAGAGTCCCGCCGACACGACCCAGTGCCGGCAAGCCATGAGCCGGCCGGATTTTTCGCAGACATGGGCGTGCAATAAACGGCTTCTCCATTGTGCAGTGCAATATAACCTATCGCGCCCGGCGCTCAATGGCAAATCCGGTCAACTTATCTTACGCGAATTGGCCAAGCGGCGGATACCGAGTCGTCGCACCTTGGAACAGGGCGATCCGTCACAAATCCAGAGGCAGTGGGCGGCCTGTTCCCATCGCGAGTCAGATATGATTTTCGGTTTTCCTGAGCGTCGAGGAGGCTTGCCTACGGGCTGCCAAGCCATTGAAGAGAGCCTGCGCGGGTCGCTCGATCATTGTATAAAGGACAATGGATACCGCTATGGACAGCGCGCATGCCACGATGCCGGCCAGCCCCTGCGCCATCAGCCCTGACTGATGCGGTAGCAGTTTGCTCGCCAGCTGGATCACATAGGGGTGCGAGAGGTAGAGCGAGTATGATGCATCTCCGAGCAAAACCAGAAATGTTATCGCGCGCGTCCGGGGGGGCGACCAAGACAAAGCGGCGGCGGTTAAAACCACGGCAGGGACGCCGTTCGCCAGAAGCCAGGGCAAATCAGGTATCATTTGCCGAATGGCTATTGTCGCCACGAAAATCGCAAGCATAAGCCACGTACGTCCCACGAAAAGCTTCGCACTATGCACATATGCCAGGTAAAGTAAGATGCCAAAAACAAATTCCAGCATCAGCGGATTTGTATAAAAGCGCCAAGCGACGTTTTCACTCTGGATGAATTGACCCATCGCCACGAGAACTACTATGAACATGGATGGCGACAGTGGGCCGCGCAGGCCGCAAGCTATGCACGCAGCATATATTGCATAGAAGAACATCTCATAATTGAGGCTCCAGCCGAGAAAGAGCAGCGGCTGAATCGAACCGTCGACCTTTTCGAACGGGATGAAGAACAGTGATTTCAGGATCGTTTCGCCGCTCACGACGGTCGAATTCAGCAGACCGGGTTTCATCAGCGCAATCAACACGATACCTGCCGTCAGCGTCCAATAGAGCGGAACGATACGAACTATGCGGCGGCGACAGAATTGCCAGGCGCCTTTGGCCTCATCGGTGGTGTAAGCGATTATAAATCCACTGATTACGAAGAATATATCAACGCCTGACGCTCCGAATCCAAAGATATTTTCCTTAAGACCAAACTCTATTTGAAAACCGCTTCCAATATGGAACAATACCACCGCAAAAGCGGCGACGAACCTTAGAACTTGGAGCCCGAGCAGCTTGCGACGAACATTGGTGCTGTCCGGCAGCACCGTTGGTGATTCTACGCCAACCGTCGAAGCTACAGTCATTTTGTCTCTTCCCAGCCAAGGTCCGCTTTCACACGGGCCTCAAGTTCATCGGCCATATGACCCTGGCCGATTTCATTTGGATGCGAGTCGCAGCCGCGTGAAGCAACTCCTCCCGGACTGTCGAATCGTATCAGAGCAATTTTTCTTTCACCCGCGGCACGACGGACCGCCACGGCCTTGTTCACGGCCGACACCGCGGCATCGAGGTCGGCGCCCCAAAGCATCGGGCCGATACCGGCATAGATCATTGCGCCAGGCGCGTTGGCGCGCAATTGGGCAAGCAAGTCCGCGTAGCGTGCGACAAAATCCGGCGGCCGCGCGCCACCACTGAAATCGTTGCTGCCGAGATGCACGACAATGACATTGGTATCAGGCAGTTGCTCCCGGTCAGGACGTGACGGCATCAGTCGCGTGTAGAGGTCGCGCATCGTTGCGTTGGTGCTGCCATCATAATTGCGGACAAGGCCCTTCCCGGATGCTGCAAGCGTCGTAACGTCTGCTCCAAAGCGGCGCGCCACGACTGCGGCAAAGGTCAAGTACTGGTTCTCGGTATCGGCGCTAAACCGGCATTTGGCGTCCTTGCCCTCGACGCCGTAACCCGCCGAGATGGAGTCGCCGATGACTAAAAAGCTGCGGGTTTTCGGCTGCGGCGGCAGAAAAGATCCGTCGGTCCGGATATCCTTGAGAACAGTCGCGCCGAATGACGCTTCGGTTCGGCGGACAAGACGCACGGCGTGCCGGGCGGCCACCGTATCCAATACGACTCTGTAGGTGTGTTCGCCCTTCTTCAAGTCAAGGCGGGATACAGCACCGTCAACATCAACGACCATGCTGTTGCGGCCTGTGTCGTCAAGCACTACGTCGAGCCATGCCCCTTGGAATTCAACCTCGATGGCAGTTCCCGGCCATTCAAATGTGGCTTGGGTTCCGGTCGCCAAAAAGCGACCAACCAGCCGCGCGCTGTGCAACTCCGATTCCCCGGCAAGCGCACAGCGATCAGTGAGCCCATTTAACCCAGCTGCCGCCAACACTGCTATCAGGAATGGCCGAAGACCGGCTACTTTCATCTAGAGTCAGCCTGTGAGAATGGCGAGTGCTACAAGAGCAGTAAACACCTTTTCTCGCAGATGCGAAAGAACTTTTCGCACATGCGAGATGCAGGGCGCGTGCGAAAAATCCGTCCTAAGGCGGTCGTCGCAAGCGGAAGCGCCCCGCCTGATGCCGGCGCCTTTTTAGACACTGGTCCTTTTCAGTCCCCGTCAGTTGGACTTTCGCAAGCACCCCGCTGGAGCGCTACCAAAGCGCTCCGCCGGTGATCTGGATGTTCTCCATGGTGATGCCCTTGGCGAGATCGGAGCACAGGAAGACCGCCAGTGCGGCGATCTCCCGCGGCTGCAGCAGGCGCTGCTGCGGGTTGCCCCTGGCGATCTCGGCCATCGCTTCCTCTGGCGTGCGCCCCTTGCCTTCGCGCTCCACGACCTGCGCCACATTGCGGCGCATCAGTTCGGTCTCGACCCAGGTCGGGCTGATCATAACGCAGGTGACGCCATGCGCCGCCCCTTCCAGCGCCACGCAGCGGGTGAGACCCAGCAGGCCGGCCTTGGACGCGCAGTAGGCCGGGTTGTCCTTCCACCCGACCAAGGCGGCCGTCGAGCCAATGTTGACGATGCGGCCCCAGCCGCGCTCGATCATACCCGGCAGCACGGCACGCGTGACGCGGAAGGCGCCGGTCAGGTTGGTGTCGACGATCTTGTCCCAAAGCGCGTCGGAATGGCCGCAGACCGGCTGCTCGGCGGTGGTGCCGGCGGCGTTGACCAGAATGTCGGCGGGGCCGATGGCCGTCTCGGCGTCAGCCGCGAAACGGTTGGTGACGTCGCTGTCGCGAACGTCAAGGTGTGCGGCGTGAACTTTCGTTCCATGAGCGGCAAGGGCCGAGCGCACGCGCTCGATCTCGTCGGCGGCCGGATAGTAGGCGGCATCGGATCTGTCGGCGCCGGCAGGCGCGATGTAGGAGCCGACGGCGACATTGGCCCCAGCCTCGGCCAAAGCCGTGGCAATGGCGAAGCCCATGCCCGAGAAACCGCCGGTCACGATGGCGCTACGGCCGGAAAGGTTGTTCATGGCGCACGGTCTCCGCTTCGTTTGGGCAGGCAATCAGTCCTGACCGGATTTGGCAATCACAGCGGCGCAGCCTCCATCGACGAGCGTTCAGGACCCCTGAAGCGGTCTGCCCAGCCATTCGCGATAAAAGCCTTCGAGGTCGGGTTCGAAATCATACACGATGGGATAACCGGGTGCCGCCGCCTCGACCTCATGCAGCGTCCCGCACTCCGGGCAGATGAACTCCCGGATTTCCATCCATTCGGGATCAGGGAGATCGCTGTTGGGATAGATCTCGCGCAAAGCCTCCTCGGTGTTGCGCACGTTAATCACGGCGTTGAGCTTCCAGTTCTTCCGATAGTCGCCGAAGGAGTGGCCGCATTCGCAGCGGGTAATGCGCTCATCGCCACTCTGGCAGATGAACAGATGGTCCGAGACCGGCAGCAGGATCGGGTCCTTCCAGGCGACACGATCCTGATAGACGGCAACCATCTTGAAGAAACGGTCGTCATCCTTGTAGGCACTCATGATGCGCCTTGTCTGCGGCCAGGGCAGCTTGCCGGCGGCCAGATCGCCCAGAACTTCCTTGCTGTATGAGGTCATGGCTTGGCTCCCGGCGTGAAGATCGATTTGGCGTCGACGTTCCAGAAATCGCTGAATTCCTTGGTGAAGCGCGACGACAGCTTGATCGCGCTGGCGTACATTTTCTTCACTTCGGGCGCGAAGTCGGCCTTTCCGACGCGGCCACGCTCCTTGGCGATCCAATCCGCCACCGGAATCGCCTTAGCCAGGCGCTCTTTGCGCATGGCGGCGCGGCGTTCGACCGTGGCG
>NZ_RZRA01000269.1:0-6070 GCF_003998945.1 Mesorhizobium sp. M7A.F.Ca.CA.003.01.2.1
TATAGATCCTGGTCGCCGGCACCTCGTCGCCCGAAAAGCCACCGTTCAGGCGATGCTGCATCTTGTCGATCGCCGCATGCACTTGCGGCCGCACTTCCGCTTCCCCAAGCGAGATCGCCGCCGCGGCGTCGGCCGCCAGCTTGATCTGCGGAAAGCCCGGAACGGTCATTGGCTCACTCGGATTGGCGAGGTCCAGCGCCACCACGTCATCGGTAAGCAGTCGATGCCCGGCCCGGATCATCGCACTTGCGGTCGTCGACTTGCCGGCTCCCTTGTCACCCATGAAGATGGCGCTCGTGCCGGCGGCGGCGATGGCACTGGCATGCAGGACAAGCAGGCCGCGCCGGTGCAAGAGCAGCGCCATGACCGGACCAAGCAGCGGAAACGCGAGCAGCGCGTCGTCGACGCCGGGCGCCGGTTCGATGTCGATACGGCTGGAATCGGTGATCAGGAACGCGCCCACGGCATGCCACGCCAGATATTGCCGGTCCGGCTCGAAGCGAAAGTCGGTCGCGGCTTCGGGCGAGGGCTTTGGCAGGTCGATCGCGCCGACGGCAATCACGACATCCGCCGCCCCCGGCGTCGCCGGCTGCAGTTCGGGCAACGTCACCTCCGACGCGATGGTCAGGCCGTAGGCCCGGTAGAAGCGGCGTTCTCGCTTGGCCCGGCCATGCGAAAAGGCATCATCATTGCATAGAGCGAGCGGCTCGTTGCGCGGCATCATGCGGGGCTCCCGCCATGCTTGAGCTGCCGCAGCCAGAGCGACAGCGAGGCCGAGCGCCAGACATACTGGACATCCAGGGGGGCTGCCTGATCGGGCTGGCGCAGCAGCCGCGCATAGGCAGCACTCACTTGAGGCAGATTGACGTAAGGCGCGATGCGGTTCGCATCCGAGACCAGCAGCTGTTCCAGGAGGTCGCGATGGTTGCGCAGCATGCCATTGAGGAGATTGGCAGTGAAGTCGATCTTGTCGCGCCGCCACTGCACCGCCTCCGGCAATACGCCTTGCATGGCGCGGCGCAGCACATAGCGGCCAAAACCGTGGCTCAGCTTCTCCTCGCCCGGCAGCGCCAGGCAGAACTCGACCAGCGGCTTGTCCCAGAAGGGGTAGCGCGGCTCGACCCCGAAATTGGCGGCGGCCTTGTCGAGAACCTCGAAAGCATGCGGGACATAGCCGTTCGACAGGATCCAGCGATGGCTCAAGGCATCGCTGGCCTGGACGCCGGGCGGCATGTAGCCGGCCCGGTGAAACCGGTCGACAAGCTCGGTGCGCTTGGCCAGGTCCGGATTGATCAGGTCGCGCCAGCTTCGTGCGCGCGACACTTGCGCGGGCTTGCGGATCTTGTTCAGGGCACGGTTGGCCATATGCCTCAGCCTGGCGATGCGCCAGGCCGGCCCGTAGAGGGTCAGGAACTGGAGATAAAGGCCAAGCGTGCTGTCGCCATAGGTGTTGGAGGCGCTGCGGACCTCGCGCCACAGATCCATCCATCGGCCGCCATTCGCAAGCTCGTGCAGGTGGCCGTGGCCTTGTGAAACGACCTCGTCGCCACCATGGCCGTCCAGCAGCACCTTGATGCCCTTGGCGCCGGCAGTCCGGTAGATGCCGCGGGTGAGCGTCAGGCCCGGCGCCAGGAACGTTCCTTCCTGTTCTTCCAGCACGCGCTCGAATTCGGCAAATGGGGCATAGTTGCCAACCGGGATCAGCGTCGCGTCGACCTTCTGCTGGTCGAGAACGGCATCGATGAAGGGCCGCTCGTCCATCGGCGAGCCCTTCTCGAAAATCAGCGAGAAGGTTGGCAGCCTCGGCTTGCGCGCGGCGGCATTCTGCAGGCCGGCGACACAGGCGATAGACGAGGAATCGAGGCCGCCGCTCAGCATTGCCCCGACCGCCGAGGTCCCTCGCATGCGGTTGCGCACCGATTGCGAGAACAGATGGGCGAATTCCTCCGATGCATCCGACCGCAAGGGCCGCGCCGACGGCTCGATCTGCCAGTATCGGCGCAGCATCACTTGTTGCGCGGTGACGGTTAGGCTGTGGCGGGCCGGCAGGCTGAATATATCGCTGTAGGGGGTCGACTGCGGGTCGTCGGGAAGCCCGGCCAGGAAGCCGGAGATCTGGCGCTCGCTGACACGTGCGCGGATACCCTCGACGCCCAGGATCGGACCGATCTCCGACGCAAAGGCAAAACGCCGGTCCGCCGCGTGGTAGTAGAACGGCTTGACGCCAAAATGATCGCGCGCGCAAAACAGCGATTGCCGCTCGTCATCCCAGATGGCGAAGGCGAAATCGCCTTGCAGATGCTCCGGGCAGGCTTCGCCCCAGCGCAGGTAGGCCCGCATCAGCACGATCGCGTCGGCTACCGACTGGTCGCGGATACCGAGCCTGGCCAGCAACTCGTCACGGTTGTCCAGCCGGCAATCGGCGGTGATGGCGAGCCGGCCCCCAGCCATCGTCAAAGGGCCCGGACCGACTTCATCCGATGTGTTGAGCCAGGCGTGGCCAAGGGCGATGCTGGTGTCCAGCCACCAAGAACTGCCGTCAGGACCACGATGGCGCATGCGCGCCAGCATTTGCTGAATGTCGGCCGCCGCGACCGCCGGTGCGTTTGCTCCGCGCAACAGGATTCCGGCGACGCCGCTCATCGGCTGCCGTGGTCGACGAGATGGGCGAAGCCGTCGATCGATCCGCCAAGCACGATATGGTTGTCGCTGACCAGCCAGGCATGTGCTTTCAACTGCTCGCCTGTGCCACGTTCGATGCCGATGCGTACCGTCGATTCATTGCCTTGGCGGGCGAGAATATACTGGCCGGAGAGCGCCTGGGTCAGGCACGTGGCGTAAGGGACGAAACGGGCCGCGGCGGCAACGCCCCAGGCGACGCGCCGCAGTTCGCCCATTGAGGCGCACTGCCGCGCGTCGAGGCGCGTCACCAGGCTGCGTACACGATTGTAGGACAACAGCGTCAGCCCCAGCCGAACTGTCGCCACCACCAGCAGGCAATGGCCAAGGAAGATCATTTCCGAGCCAGTCAGGGAGAAAATCCTGACCAGCCCGCGCCGGCTTCCCCCGCGCTTCGTCTGCTTGACGTTTGTTTCTCTCGCCGGTTCCTGCCGTAAAGCCGTGGCCCGCGAAGACAAGGCCGGCGAAACCAGGGCCCGTGAAACCAGGGACTTGTGCTGGACCGGCTTAGACAAGTGCCTCATGATGCCGTCTCGCAAGCCCATTATCGGCCAGGCCCTTCAGCAATGCGTCGACATCGGCCTGGCAGCGCACCGGGTCGACATTGTAGCGCGCAAGCACGGCGCTGCGGATGTCGCCGATCGACCGGGGTTCCTGGATTAAATCCCAGATGAAGGCGCCGACGCCATTCAGGCTGTAGTAGACATTGGATTTGAGATTGAGCAGCGCCAAGCCATCGCCGAACTCGCAAGCCACGGCATCCTTGGTCGCGCACACGCTATCGTGGTCGCCCAGATCACGGTCGGATAGCTCCCCGTTCATCCCCAAACCTCGCTGACAAAACGCTGCGACATCTCCAGGCGGCGCAGGAGAAATCGGGAGGCTGGCCCCCCGACCCCTCTTACGTCTGCTTTTGAATCCAGAGTCCCAACATGTCACTCTGGAATCGGCTGTAGGTCTCAGGAGAACGTCAGGTCGCCAATCGGCGTATGCGCGGGGAACGATGCGTCGATCGCCGTGCTGCCGCCGCCGCCCTGGGTGATGGTCTCAATCGAACCATGGACCGTCAGGCTTGGCGTTTCATATTCATGCTTTTCAACATTCTGTTCCATTTTACTCTCCGATTTAGGACTGGAAACGGCCTGTCGAGTGCCGTCAGCACTTTTATGCTGCAATGCAATAGCTGCACGGCAGCATTTATGAGTCAAGACTGTTTTACTTTCTGTTAATCAATTACGGTTGCTGGCGTCGTCACATGAGCGGCATGCCTAAAACTTGTCATTTTTTAGCCGATTCCTTGTGCACGACGATCGCGCCTGTGCTGATTCTTTAAGCATTTGATTTTGCTTGCATAAGCCGTTTGCGTTGTGCCTATATTTAGGCCTCTCTAATGAAAAGAATTTCCATTTGAGAAATCGTCCGGAGATTGCCTAAGCGGACGTGGCAAGGGACATTTCAACCGCGGTTTTCACTGCTTTCCGATGCCACCTCGATAGACGCTTTGGTGGCAAAAATTCGCACTGCAGAAGGAAAGGCTTTACGGCATCGAGGTTTTTGGTGATGCTTGCTTCGCACTTGCAGCATAAGTGTCGGCGCGAAACGCTTTCTTGGGAGACTGTGCGCTAAATGGCCTTGCCGGATGGCTCATACGAACGATTGCGCGCCGCCGGCTGTGCCGGCGAGGTGGCCTATGTGCAGGCTTGCCTGCGATTGTTTTTCGCCGGCCCGGGCGCGGGCGACGTTTCGATGCGCCATCTTGACGGTGAAAAAATTGCCGAGATTGCCAGGCTGAACAAGGTCGCCGTCTTTGTCCTCAAGGCGCTTTCGCGCGCACCCGCGCTTCAGAGGCCAACTAAGCTTTTCCAATGGCTCGACACCTACCGCAGGAAAACGGTTTCGATGAACGCGTCCTGCATCATGGATTCGATGGCGATCCAGGACGTGCTGCGCGCCAGCGAGATCGATTTCGTTTTTCTGAAGGGTCCGTTCCAGCAGCAACTTCTCTACGACGACCATTTTATGAAGCCCTCGGGCGATGTCGACATCCTGGTTTCGCCGCTCGGATTTTTCAGGGCGCGTGATGCGCTTCGCAAGATCGGCTATGAGGTATCAGGCAAGTCGAGCTCCGTCTGGTGGGTCCGCTTCCTCGGCGAACAGCACATGACCCGGGACGACGGGCCGAGGTCGTCCACCGTCGATCTCCACTACCGCCTCCAGCAGCCCGGCTCGCCAAGCCCGCGCGACGCGGACGGGTTCCTGCGGCGCAAGCGACAGGTCGAAATCGCCGGTGCGACGGTGCCGTTCACCTCGGTGGCCGATACATTGCTTTTGTCCTGCATCAGCGTCGCCAAGGCACTTTTCAACCGGGAACCCTGCGCCGGATACGTCTGTGATATCGGCGCCAGCGCCGGCCGCCTCGACGAGGCGGATCAGCAGCGTTTGCTCGATGCCGCTACCGCGCAAGGTCTGGACGACACGCTGCTGCTTGGCCTGCGCGCCGCCGACGTGCTACTCGGCGGTGCCGGCACGCTGCTGTCGCAGCGCGCGACCAGGATCCTGCCGCGCATCGGCAATGAGGATCTGCTCAGCATGGTCATCGCGCCGTGGCTGCCGTCGCTGCGGTGGCCGCAGCGGCGAACGGTGCTTTGGGAACTGTGCGGCCGCGCGCCGGTCCGCTATCTGGCCGAAGCAGGCTGGGCGGCGTCCGCCGATATCAGCCGCCGCATCTTCGAGCGGCCGGCGAGTCGCTGAGGGTAAATTGGATGCTGATGGCAATTCTGTAGTGCATCGAACGAGTACGGGGCGAGGGCAAATCGATATTACCTGTACGAGAGGCAAATCCATGTCGATGACGAAATCCGAGGTCTGCGTGATCATCGCGGCAAAAAACGCCGCAGCGACAATCGCCGTCGCCATCGCATCCGCATTGCGCGAACCGGAAGTGGCGGAGGTCGTGGTCGTCGACGATGCCTCCACCGACGACACCGCCGGTGTCGCACGATCCGCCGATGATGGCAGCGGGCGGCTCTCCGTGATGCGCCTCGATGTCAATCGCGGCCCCTCCTTTGCCCGCAACGCAGCCATCGCCGGCTCGAAATCGCCGTTCATCAGCATTCTCGATGCCGACGATTTCTTCCTCGAAGGCCGGTTTCGCAACCTGTTTGCCGGCGCCGATTGGGATTTCGCCGCCGACAACATCATGCTGATCAGGGATGATGCGACAGGCGACGCGACGAAAATCGTCGCGCCGCAATTTGCCGCCGATCCGGAATTCCTCGATTTCGAGCGTTTCGTCGAAGGCAACATCTCCAGGCGCCGCGTGCAGAGGGGCGAACTGGGCTTTTTGAAGCCGGTGATCAGCCGTGCCTTCCTCGACCGCCATGGGTTGAGC
>NZ_RZRA01000026.1:0-14410 GCF_003998945.1 Mesorhizobium sp. M7A.F.Ca.CA.003.01.2.1
CGGTGCGGGTGATGAAATTCGCGTTGACGCCGTCGGCGGGCCAGGATTGCCAGGCGATGTTGTTTTGGATCGGGCTGCCCATCGGAACGTCGCCTGAAAGCACAAGCACATCCTGGAGTGCCACTGCCGGGGCCTGGGGAGCGGAATCAACGACGACCTGGGGCGGCGGTGCCACCATGTTCTTCGCGACATAGCCAGCGCCACCCGCCGCGGCCACCGCCACGCTCAGAATTATCAATCGCGATGCTGGCATCTGTCCGAACCCTTGCCCTGGCAAACCACGTAGCCAAGCCGGACTTTGCAGCGGCAATCGTCAAAACAAGGTTAATGTAATGCTTACGATCGTGATTAATTTAACGTTTACATAAATTAGCCGGACTATAGCCGGACCGGCCAAAACAGCCGGGCCGACCCCGTTGAGAACGGGGTCTCGGCAATGCTGACAGACAATAAAATAATATCGTGGTCAGGCCGCCAGCCTGGCCAGCGCCCATATCATCAAAGGCGAGTCCGGATAGGTCAGCAACCCGCCAAGGCCGAGCGCGACGCCATAGGGAACGCCTTTTGCCTCGTCGGCGAAATGGCGCAGAAACGGATTTTGGCCGGTAACGGCCGCAAGCATCGACTTCCGGTAGAGGATGATCGCGAGCGTCAGCAGGCCGCCGATGATTGTCGAGGCGACAAGATACTCCACGAGATTGACATTGAGGCCCATCCACATCGCGGTTGCGGCCAGAAGCTTGGCGTCGCCGCCGCCCATGCCGCCTATTGCAAACAGGCCGAACGTCACGGCCAGGACCAGGGCGCCGGCGGCGAAATGTCCGCCATAGGCCGCCCAGTCCATGCCTGTAAGGGGCGCGACCAGCGCGAAAACGACGACGAGCAGCACCGGCACGCGGTTGGCGATCGTCATCGACAGCATGTCGGAGATCGCGGCAAACAGCATGCAGAACGGAAAGACGACGAAGATCAGGGCTTCAAGCATCGGCGCCACGCCTATTGTCCGATTTTATTGGGCTCAATCTAAGATATGTTCGATTAACGATTGATGAGGCCAGGAACGAAAAGACGACCTATATTGGCAGCGGCATAAAAAAGGCCGCCACGCGGCGGCCCTTTTCCAGAAAATGCGATGCAAGTGCTCGGCGATAAGCCGATCAGCTGCCGGTCGGCGCGTTGTTCAGGGTGCTGCCAATGTTGGTGAACTTGGCATTCAGCGCATTGCCGAGCGTGCCGGCGCCAGTGATGATGGCGAGCGCGATGAGAGCGGCGATCAGACCATATTCGATAGCGGTCGCGCCGGATTCGTCCTTCACAAAACGTGCGATGAGATTAGACATTCGAGAGCTCCTACTCCACGTGTTACAGCACTTCCGTCAACTTCTGTGATGGTTGATCGGATGCTGCCAATCTAGGGAGAAGCTCTTTCGATCGGCTTAAGAAACAGCCTTACCGATTCCTTTCCCGGTTCGAACATATTGCGTGGTTAACTTCGGGCTAAAGTACCGCCGCGCCTTCCAGTCCCAGGTTTGGCAGGCTTGCGCCCCGACTGGACCGCGCCTCGCGGGGCGCCCTTATCGGCCATTGCAGGATTGGCAACATCGCAGGCTTAACCGTTGGTTCACCAATCTCGTTCATGTTCCGTTGATCAGTCCGCCTGCGTGGAGCGCCTCAATGGCCCAGCCGAGATCGTCAATCCTGATTGCCGCGCTTCTTGCCGTCTCGAGCTTCGTCGCGCCCGCCATGGCCGGCGCCGGCATCGAGGTCACGATGAACCAGGCCAAGATCGTCAAACTGTCGCGTCCCGCAGACACCATCGTGGTCGGCAACCCGGCAATCGCCGACGCTTCCGTGCAGGACGCTTCGACGATCGTGCTCACCGGCAAAGGTTTCGGCGTCACCAATCTGGTCGTGCTCGATACCGACGGCAGTCCCATCGTCGATGAGCAGGTTACCGTCGTGCGGCAGGCTGCTTCGTCGGTGCGCATCTATCGGCGTGCCGAAATCCAGACGATGTCCTGCACGCCGTATTGCGAAAGCTCCTACAAGAGCGAAGCGGAGAAGTCTTCCGAGGCGGAGATGAGCGTCAGCCGATAGGTGGCGTGACCGGCTGCCGGTGCGGTTATTGGCCGGTTAAGAGGCCTGCGCCGACTTTAACGATCATCCAAACCGGACCTCAATCGGTTTGCGTTAATGGTCCTTCCGAGACCGCATAGAGATCGGCAGGATCGGACATGAGCAAGGGATACGGCCGCGCAGGCGACCACAAAGTGAGATGCCCAAGGTTTTTCGCCCGTTTTCTTCGTGACCGGCGCGGCGCCACGGCAATCGAATTCGCGATCCTTTCAGTCCCCTTCGCGCTGCTTGTCTTCGCCATTCTGGAAAGCTGCATCTCGTTTGCCGCGCAGGAAGTGATGGCCAACATCACCGACGATGTCGCGCGCAAGCTTCGCACCGGCCAGTTGAGGGCGGTTGACGTCGCCGGAACCAACTTGCGGGACATGATCTGCACAAAACTGCAGATCATCGTTTCCCAGGATTGTCCCAATCAACTGCTGGTGGATCTTCGCCAATATACATCGTTCGCGGATGCGGCCACGGCCGGCTTCAAGATCCAGAACGGCGATGTCGTATTGACGAAAGGCACCGCAACCCAGTCGTTTTCAGTGACAGCGGGTGCGGCGGAGTCGAGGAACATGCTGCGGGTCTTTTACAAATGGCCGATCATGACCGACCTGCTGGCCAAATCAATGGGCGGCAACAAGACGCTGCACTTCGCATCGGTGACCTGGCAGAACGAACCGTTCGACAACTGAGCGGAATGCACGAGCAGTATAAGAAAAGGGCAATGGGCATGATGCGTGCGGGGGCACATCTTATGATTACGGGAGTTTGGCGGAAAACAAGTCTGTTCTGGTCCGATCGTCGTGGCATCGCGGCGGTCGAATTCGCGTTGATCATGCCAATTCTGCTGATCATGTATTTCCTCACAATGGAAGCGTCGCAAGCCATCGAGACCAGCAAGAAGGTCAGCCGTATCGGCAGCATGGTGGCCGATCTCGTCACCCAGCAGACAAGCGTCCTCAAGGCAGATGTCGACGCCATCATGCAGATCGGCAGCGTCACCCTTCAGCCCTACAACCGCTCAAATCCGACCATCACCGTCACGGCAATCCAGGTCTCGGCCGATGCGACGAGGGCACTGGTGGTGTGGTCACGCAAATTGGTAGCCGGCGTCGCCAGCCCTGGCGCCGCCGCCACCACCGAGACAACGATCCCGGCGTCGCTCAGAGTCGCCAACACTTTTCTCATCCGCGTTGAAAGTAACCTCGGCTATACGCCGGTCATCGCGTGGAGCGCGAGCAGTCAACAGAAGCTTGGGCTGACCTCGGCTTTCAGCAACATAACCATGGGCGAAACCTATTTTCTGCGCCCCCGCAGAAGCGTGACGATCCCTTGCAGCGACTGTTGAACAGAGGCAGCCAGGCGTGCGCAGGCCGCTCCAGCTACTGCTGCGGCCCACGGTCCGAAACGAAGCGCACGATAGCAGCGGCCATCTCGTAATCTTTTGGCGACACGCGAGCGAAGCCGCCGGAATGTTTCGATTCCAGGAGATCGTAGATATCGGGCGTCGTCGACTTGAGGTTGGTGAGGAACACGGCAAGCCTGCGCTTGGCTTCCGGGTCGAGATCGCTGCGGACCGCATGGGGGCCGTATCTCAACAGGCCCGACGTCCATACGATCCGAAGCGCCGTCACCGAGAGCCCTGCCGCCTCCAACCTCGCCTGCGTGCCCGACGGTTCTCGCGGGCCGTCGGCAGCGGCCGTCACCCAGCCGAACAGGCCATCGGCTTTGCCGTCGACCAGCATCGTCTCGGCCGCCGCGGCCGAATCGGCATGGACCAGAAACGGTGCATCTTCCGCGATCTTGCGGCCTTCCGCCGCCAACGCCGCCAATGGCAAGAGAGAACCGCCGACGCTGTCAGGAGGCGCCATGGCGATACGATGGCTGTCCATCGCCGCAAGGTCGGGCAGCTTGCCGTCCCGCGTCAGCAGAACCGAGCGGATGCCGATCGCGCCGTCTGAATCGACCGGAGCCACAAGCGGTTCGATACATAAGCAGCGCTGCGAGGCCGTCGCATATGCGGTGGCCGAATAGATCGCATATTCGATGCGGGCATTGGCCTGCGCCTCGATCAGCGCGGCATAGTTGCGGGCAACGACAAACTCGACCTTCATGCCCAAGGCCTTGGTGTAGGCGTCGGTCAACAGTGCCAGCCCCGGAACGGAGTTGCCGGCGCCTGGCTCGGCAACGATGCCGATGCGAAACGTGCCGATATCGTCGCGCCAGTCGGCATGCGCCGGATTTGACCAGAGCGCGACCTGCGCCAGCATGAGAGCGGCATAAGTCTTCAGCGCAACCCTCATGACAGGAACCACGGTCTGTTGTCCTCGATTCATGCCCATGCCCGGAGCATTTGTGCATATCGCAGCCCAAAACCGCTGCGCACCGTTGGGCGACATGCATCTCTGTTTGTGCATGTCGTTATCCCAAAACCGCTGCGCACTTTTGGGCGACATGCATCTCTGTTTGTGCATGTCGTTATCCCAAAACCGCTGCGCACTTTTGGGCGACATGCACCAGACTATCACGCCAAGCCGTTGCCGTTTGGTTTCCGAATTGCCAATGAAGTCGCGGAACCCTATGTCTGGTCGGTCAAACTGGCAACAACTCGATGGCACGCGCTTTCCTCTTCGTTCTGGACTCCTTCGGCATCGGTGGAGCGGCCGACGCCGACCGCTACGGCGACGCCGGCGCCAACACATTCGCGCACATCGCAGAAGCCTGTGCAGAGGGCCGCGCGGATCGCGAAGGGCTTCGCAGTGGACCGCTGTTTGTCCCCCAGATGGCCTCGCTCGGGCTTGGCAAGGCTGCCGAAACCGCAACGGGGCTGGGCTTTGCCAGCAGCGGGACGGATCTGCTCCCAACTGCCTTTCACGGCGCCGCACAGGAGGTTTCGAGCGGCAAGGACACGCCGTCGGGCCATTGGGAGATCGCCGGCCTGCCGGTGCGCCTCGACTGGGGCTATTTCCCGGATACGGTTCCCGCCTTTCCGGCCGAACTGACCGAGGCGATGATCCGCGAAGGCAAGGTGCCGGGCATTCTCGGCAATTGCCATGCGCCGGGCACCGAAATCATCGAGCGCTTTGGCGAGGAACACATCCGGACCGGCAAGCCGATCTGCTACACGTCGGTCGACTCGGTCCTGCAAATCGCCGCGCATGAAGTCCATTTCGGCCTCGATCGGCTTTATGAATTCTGCCAGGTGGTGCGCAGGCTGGTTGACCCGCTCAGGATCGGACGGGTGATCGCGCGGCCGTTCGTCGGCGAAACCACCGCCACTTTCGAGCGGACATACAACCGTCATGACTACGCCGTGCCCCCGCCGGAACCGACCCTGCTCGACCGGCTGACGGCGCGTGGCAGCCGTGTCATCGCCGTCGGCAAGATCGGCGACATCTTCGCCCATCGCGGAATTTCGCAAGTGCGCAAGGCGGCAGGCAACATGGCTATGTTCGACGAAGCGCTGGGTGCGATGGATGATGCCGGCGACGGTGACCTCGTCTTCGCCAATTTCGTCGACTTCGACACCGAATTCGGTCACCGCCGCGATGTCGCGGGCTATGCTGCAGCGCTCGAGGCCTTCGACCTGCGGCTGCCGGAGGCATTTGCGAGGCTGCGGCAGGGCGATCTTCTCATCCTGACGGCCGACCACGGCAACGACCCTACCTGGGCCGGGACCGATCACACGCGCGAGCGCGTTCCGGTGATCGGCACTGGACCGGGTCTCAAGGGCGGCGACATCGGACTGAGAACGACATTCGCCGACATCGGCGAAACCGTGGCCGAGCATCTCGGGCTGGCGCCCGGACGCTACGGCACTTCTTTCTATGCGGCGATCGGCGGTCATGCCTGAGTTACCGGAGGTCGAAACCGTCCGGCGCGGACTTCAGCTGGTTCTGGAAGGCGCCACCATCGCCCGCGTCGAGGCGCGCCGACCGGATCTGCGCTTTCCATTTCCCGAGAAATTCGCGCAGCGACTGGCCGGCAAGACGATCACGGCACTCGGCCGCCGGGCCAAGTATCTGACGATGGACCTGGAAGGCGGCCCCGCGCTGATCTGCCATCTCGGCATGTCGGGCTCATTCCGCATCGAGACGGCCGATGGCAGCGACATGCCCGGCATCTTCCGGCACGACCGCTCGAAGAGCTCCAATCACGACCACGTCGTCTT
Source organism: Mesorhizobium sp. M7A.F.Ca.CA.003.01.2.1 (assembly GCF_003998945.1). Taxonomy (NCBI): domain Bacteria; kingdom Pseudomonadati; phylum Pseudomonadota; class Alphaproteobacteria; order Hyphomicrobiales; family Phyllobacteriaceae; genus Mesorhizobium; species Mesorhizobium sp. M7A.F.Ca.CA.003.01.2.1. The sequence goes on from NZ_RZRA01000026.1 coordinate 6,296, forward strand.
CCATGTCGTGTCTCCGGCCGGTACCCGATCGCGCGTGATCTTCAATGATCCGCGCCGCTTCGGCTTCATGTTGTTTGCGGAAGGACTGCCGGACGTTCATCCGATGCTGGCTGGACTTGGCGTCGAGCCTACGGGCAACACATTGGACGGTGCGCTGCTTTCCTCATTGATGAAGGGGCGGAGATCACCGCTGAAGGCAGCGCTTCTCGACCAGAGGCTGATCGCCGGGCTCGGCAATATCTATGTGTCGGAGGCGTTGTGGCGTGCGGGCCTGTCGCCGCTGCGCGAGGCGGGCACGATCGCCAGGCCCGGAAAGAAAGCCCAGGCCCAAAGCGAACACCTCGCGCAAGCCATTCGTTCGGTGATATCGGATGCGATCGCAGCCGGCGGTTCCTCACTGCGGGACTATATGCAGACCGATGGGTCGCTGGGCTATTTCCAACACGCCTTCGCCGTCTACGACCGCGAAGGCGAGGCCTGCTCCAAGCCCAGTTGCGGCGGCCACATCGAGCGTGTCGTGCAGAGCGGCCGATCGACCTTTTATTGCCGGACATGTCAGCGATGAGTCAGAGCAATTCCAGCAAAAGCGGGGGCGGTTTTCCGTCCGAAATTGGTCAAGACAAGGAGATGGAGCGGTTCTGCGTTTCCGTGAAACGATGAACCGCTCTAGACGAGCGTAAGCAAGGAGAAGCAGCCATGAGCTATGAGACGATCATCACCGAGACGCACGGCAAGGTCGGGCTGATCACGCTGAACAGGCCGCAGGCGCTCAACGCGCTGAACTCCCAGATCCTGACCGAGGTGGTGGCAGCCGTGAACGGGTTCAGCGCCGATCCCGGTATCGGCGCCATGGTCATCACCGGTTCCGAAAAAGCTTTCGCGGCGGGCGCCGATATCAAGGAGATGCAGTCCATCTCCTATGCGGACGCCTACGCCCAAGACTTCTTCGTCGGCTGGGAGGAACTGACGCGGGCGCGAAAGCCTATTATCGCGGCGGTGGCGGGCTATGCACTCGGCGGCGGTTGCGAGCTGGCGATGATGTGCGATTTCATCATCGCCGCCGACACGGCCAAGTTCGGCCAGCCCGAGATCACGCTCGGCGTCATTCCAGGCATGGGCGGGTCACAAAGGCTGACCCGCTTTGTCGGCAAGTCGAAGGCGATGGACATGTGCCTGACCGGGCGGATGATGGATGCCGCCGAGGCCGAGCGTTCTGGCCTGGTGTCGCGGGTCGTGCCTGCCGGTGAACTTGTCGAGGAGGCGCTGAAGGCCGCGGCCAAGATCGCCGCTTTCTCGCTGCCATCGGTGATGATGGCAAAGGAAGCTGTCAACCGCGCCTTCGAGACGACGCTTGCCGAGGGATTGCGGTTCGAGCGCCGGCTGTTTCACTCGCTGTTTGCACTGGACGATCAGAAGGAAGGCATGGCGGCCTTTGCCGAGAAGCGGAAGCCGAATTTCACCAACCGCTGACGCCAATCCCTTGGCTTCGAAGAAGATGGTTGTTGGCCGCCAAAAAGAAGGCCAGGCAGCGTTGACGCGCCGGAAAAGCTGAACTATAAGCCGCACCAACCGAGGCGGCCCTGTGGCAGCCCGTTTGTTTTTTGCGCCCTGCGGCATCCCGCATGCGCCGACCAGATCAGAAGAGAGGCATCATGGCCAATACATCCTCGGCCAAAAAGGCAACGCGCAAGATCGTCCGCCGCGCAGCGATCAACAAGAACCGTCGCTCGCGCGTCCGCACCTATATCCGCCAGGTCGAAGAGGCGCTTGCCTCCGGTGACAAGGCTGCCGCACAGGCTGCCTTCAAGATCGCGGAGCCGGAATTGATGCGCGCCGCAACCAAGGGCGTGATTCACAAGAACACGGCGTCCCGCAAGGTGTCGCGACTGGCTCAGCGGGTCAAGGTACTGTCGGCCTGACATTACTTGCCTAGACTGACGTTCTTCGAACCCGGCCGTTTGTGCCGGGTTTTTTCGTTTGCCGGCAAGCACTTAAAAAGAATGTCCGGAAACGGCGTCTTATGCGGATTTCACAATAGGGAATAGTTTGCCGGCATATGCATGCCTGCTGTTGATCGGCACGCTTGAAAATCGCCGGCCTAATGATTCTTGGCTGTCAAAAATAGCTTATATTTTTCAAACGCTTACAGATGGTGATCCACAGCTTGTCCACACCGGACTGGCCCGATCGGGGAGAAGTCGCTGTCAAGCGAATTATTTCAGAATATTTCTGTCAGCGCCCGGTTTTTCATATTCGCCGGAAAAGGGTTTGAATCACAATGGCTTTGTTAAAATGTGCCGTCGCGGCATGCCACTCGAACCCGCCTCCACTAACCAGATTCCTTAAAAATCCGTTAGACGTGGCCTTGCCCTATCCACAGCGATTTCGGTAGTGTCGATCTATCGAAAGGGACGGGCTCTGGCTCTTAACCCAAGCCTGAATCGGCCAGCTTAAATTGGCGGGATTTGCAACGCGGATCAAGTCCGCGGACGGCTTTGGTTTGTCTTTTTCGATACGGTAGGGGACTGGCGTAACTAGACATGGCAGGTAGACGGCGCGCCGGCGCTCTTTTCGCCGGACGGTGTTGTATTGCCCTGACATACCCAACGCGGACTGGCTTCCATGGGCCGGCACCGGTTCCCACGGATAATGGGCGACGTTCACCTGCCGGCGGCGGCAGCGGACATCGTAGCAAAGACTTAGGTCGCCGGAACCGGATGCAGGAGGCGCATCCCCGGCGGAAAACAGGTACGGAAGGACAAGGAAAAGATCATGCAGAGCGGCATCGAAAGGGAACTTACGGGCGACCTCCCATTTCCTGGAACTTTGATCGGAGCAAACGACATGGCGGTGTCCAGCGACGCGGAACAGAAATTCGACCGGGTCAAGACCCAGTTGAAGGCGCGCCTGGGAACCGAAGTCTATTCGAGCTGGTTTGGCCGCATGAAAGTCGCCGAGGCTTCCAAGGGCATTGTCCGCATCTCGGTGCCTACCGCCTTCCTGCGCTCATGGATCAACGGCCACTATCTCGACCTCATCTCCGAGCTGTGGAAGCAGGAGGATCCCGATCTTCTCAAGATAGACATCGTCGTGCGCACGGCAACCCGTCAGGGACGCGCCCAGGCCGAGCCAGAGGTAACGCCGGCACGCAGCAAGGTGACACGGCAGACGCAGACGGCGCTTGCCGCAGGCACAGTCAGCCCCAGCCGGGTGGAGCGCGCATCGACTCCGCGTCCGGGCACACCCATCGAGAGCGAATTCCGCCACAACGTTCTGGGGTCACCGCTCGATCCACGCTACACGTTCGGCTCTTTCATCGAGGGGCCGTCGAACCGGGTGGCCTTCGCCGCCGCCAAGGCAGTGGCGGAATCGCAATCGAGCGCGGTGCGTTTCAATCCGCTCTTCCTTCACGCAACCGTCGGGCTCGGCAAGACCCATTTGCTGCAGGCCATCGCCGCGGAATCGCTGAAGCAGAACCCCAAGTCGCGCGTCGTCTATCTCACGGCCGAGTATTTCATGTGGCGCTTTGCCACCGCGATCCGCGACAACAACGCTCTGACGCTCAAGGAGCAGCTGCGCGACATCGACCTGCTCATCATCGACGACATGCAGTTCCTGCAGGGCAAGTCGATCCAGCATGAATTCTGCCACCTGATCAACATGCTGCTCGACAGCGCCAAGCAGGTCGTCGTCGCTGCCGACCGGCCACCATCGGAACTGGAATCGCTCGAACCGCGGGTCCGTTCGCGCCTCAATGGCGGTGTCGCGCTTGAAATGTCGGCGCCCGATTTCGCCATGCGCCTCGGCATGCTCAAATTGCGCCTTGCCACGGCCAGGAGCGACGACGCATCCCTCGACATTTCGGAGGAGATCCTCAATCACGTCGCCCGCACCGTGACCGGCAGCGGACGCGAGCTGGAAGGCGCCTTCAATCAGCTTTTGTTCCGTCAATCCTTCGAGCCGCAGATCACCATCGACCGGATCGACGAAATCCTCGGCCACATCTATCGCACAGGCGAGCCGAAGCGTGTCCGTATCGAGGACATCCAGCGCATCGTGGCGCGTCACTACAATGTGTCGAAGACCGAATTGCTGTCCAACCGGCGCACGCGCACCATCGTCAAGCCGCGGCAGGTCGCCATGTACCTGTCGAAGGTGATGACGCCGCGCTCGCTACCCGAGATCGGACGGCGTTTCGGCGGCCGCGATCACACCACGGTGCTGCATGCCGTGCGCAAGATCGAGGACCTTTCCGGCAACGACAACACGCTGGCGCAGGAACTTGAGCTTCTGAGGCGGCTGATCAACGATCAGGCCTGACCCTCCGGGAGGGCCGAACCGAAACAACGCCGGGATTCAATGGCTTGCCAGTGCGGCGCCGGGCCTGCATCGGGCTCGTGGCATCGCCTGGAAGCGATCTGGATTTCGGTTTTTCGACACTGGCTCGCGGACTTCGGGCGCGTTATCCCCAGAAAGCCCGCGTAGCCGGCCTGAACCGGCGGCGCGGGCTTGCGTTTGCTGGTTTTTTCCTGTCAGTTTACGCAGATTCTGAGCCTATTCAGACCTTTCGCGGGACGCCGCTCACTGGTGACCCGTCATTCATTCAAGCGAGCCTGTTTCGTCATGCGTGTTATCCTGGAACGGTCAAATCTCCTGAAGTCGCTCAACCACGTCCATCGTGTGGTCGAGCGGCGAAACACCATACCGATCCTGTCCAACGTGCTGCTCGGCGCCGAAGGCGCCAGCCTTGAAATGAAGGCAACCGATCTCGACCTCGAGGTGACCGAAGCGACGCCCGCCAAGGTGGAGCGCGGCGGGGCGACGACGGTCCCGGCACATCTGCTCTACGACATCGTGCGCAAGCTCGCCGATGGCGCCGAGGTGATGCTGAAGACGGACGAGGACGGCAACGCCATGACGGTGACGTCCGGCCGCTCGAGCTTCCGCCTTCAGTGCCTGCCGCAATCCGACTTCCCGGAGCTTTCGGCCGGATCCTTCTCGCATATCTTCCGTCTCGACTCGGTTGCCCTGAAAGGCCTGATCGAGAAGACCCAGTTCGCCATCTCCACCGAGGAGACACGCTATTACCTGAACGGCATCTACCTGCACACGCATGAGGTTGGCGGCAAGCTGAAGCTGCGCTCGGTGGCGACCGACGGCCACCGCCTGGCGCGCGCCGAGATCGACGCGCCGGCGGGTTCCGAGGGCATGCCGGGCATCATCATTCCGCGCAAGACGGTGAGCGAGCTGCAGAAGCTTGTCGACGATCCGGATGTTGCGGTGACCACCGAACTGTCGGACACCAAGATCCGCTTCACCATCGGCAGCGTGGTTTTGACCTCGAAGCTGATCGACGGCACCTTCCCCGATTATCAGCGGGTCATTCCGACAGGCAACGACAAGAAGCTGATCATCGACCGCCAGAGCTTTGCCGCCGCCGTCGATCGTGTTTCGACCATCTCTTCCGAACGCGGTCGCGCGGTGAAGCTGTCGATCAGCGAGGGTCAGGTGACGCTTGCGGTCAACAATCCGGATTCAGGCAGCGCCACCGAAGAACTGTCCGCTGACTATTCATCCGATCCGATCGAGATCGGCTTCAACGCCAAGTACCTGCTCGACGTTGCCGCGCAGCTGACCGGCACGGAGGCCAAGTTCATGCTGGCGGATGCCGGTTCGCCGACGCTGATCCACGACATGGCCGACGAGACCGCACTCTATGTGCTGATGCCGATGCGCGTGTAGCGGCGCGGTGTCAGCACTTCGGTCCTGTTGTGGACCGGCGGCAAGCGCGATATTTACGGCGACTTCTATAGGCGGATAGCGGTTGCCGGCACAGAACCATATAAGTAAGCTAACACTTACTAATTTCCGCAACTATGCGGCGCTGACGATCGATCTGGCGCCAGGTGCCGTGGTTTTTTCCGGCGACAACGGCGCCGGCAAGACCAATCTCCTCGAAGCGATCTCCTTTTTGACACCGGGACGTGGCTTGCGCCGCGCGCCCTACGCCGATGTCGCGCGCGAGGGCGGCGACGGCGGCTTTGCGCTGCATGCCCGGCTCGACGGACCTGATGGCCAGGTCGAGATCGGAACAGGCATTTCCGGCGGTGACACCGCCGGCGAAGGCGGCAGGCGGGTACGCATCAACGGAGCTTCGGCGCGTTCGGCCGAGGACATGCTGGAATGGCTGCGCGTGGTTTGGCTGACGCCAGCCATGGACGCGTTATTCACCGGACCGGCCGCGGATCGCCGGCGCTTCCTCGACCGGCTGGTGCTGGCGATCGACCCCGGCCACGGGCAACGTGCGATCGACTACGAGAAGGCGATGCGCGGTCGTAACCGACTGCTTACCGAAAGCTCTCGGGACGACCGCTGGTTCGACGCTATCGAGACGCAGATGGCCGAAACCGGTGTGGCGATTGCCGCGGCGCGCGCCGAGATGGTGCGCCTGCTGGCCGCCATGATCGACAGGCTGCCCGACACGGGACCGTTTCCGCAAGCCGATATCGGCCTTTCAGGCGAGCTGGAAGCCGAGATTGCCGTGGCGCCGGCGGTCGATGTGGAGGAACGCTTCCGTCGGACGCTTGCCGAGGGCCGCGAGCGCGATCGCGCCGCCGGACGTACGCTCGACGGCCCGCACCGTTCGGACCTGGTGGTTCGGCACCGCCCCAAGGCGATGCCGGCCGAGCTCTGCTCGACCGGCGAGCAGAAGGCGCTGCTGGTCGGCATCGTGCTGTCGCACGCGAGGCTGACCGGCGAAATGTCGGGCATGACGCCGATCCTGCTGCTCGACGAGATCGCTGCGCATCTCGACAGCGGGCGGCGCGCGGCGCTGTTTTCCATCCTGGAGGAACTGAACTGCCAGGCATTCATGACAGGAACCGATGCTGCGCTGTTTTCCAGTCTCCAGGGCCGTGCGCAATTCCTGACCGTCGACCACGGGACGGTTGGGCCAACCGAAGACCCCTGACAAGGTTTTTCCGTGCCTGTATGATCAGGCAATGACCACTGCCGCCCTGACCGCAGACGAGATCGAACGCTATGCCCGCCACATCGTGCTGCCGGAAATCGGCGGCGCCGGACAGCAGAGGCTGAAGCAGGCCCGGGTGCTGGTCATCGGCGCCGGCGGGCTGGGCGCCCCGGTGCTTGAATATCTTGCCGCCGCCGGCGTCGGCACGCTCGGCGTGGTCGATGACGACACCGTTTCGCTCTCCAACCTGCAGCGTCAGGTCATTCACGGCACCGACACTGTCGGCCTGCTGAAAACCGACAGCGCCAAGGCGGCAATCGCCCGCATCAATCCCAATACCACAGTCGAACCGCATACGTTCCGGCTGACCACGGACAATGCGCCTGCCCTCGTCGCCCGCTATGACATCGTCGTCGACGGTTCCGATAATTTCGAAACGCGCTACGCCGTGGCCGATGCCTGCGCGAGCGCTGGGAAACCGCTGGTGCATGCCGCCGTCGGACGCTTCGACGGCTCGGTCACGGTGCTGAAGCCATTCGAAGACGGCAAGGACGGCAAGCCCAACCCAGGCTATCGTGACCTGTTTCCCGAGGCGCCACCGCCGGGCCTGGTGCCGTCCTGCGCCGAAGTCGGCGTGCTTGGCGCGCTGACCGGCGTCATCGGCACGCTGCAGGCCATGGAGGCGGTCAAGCTGATCACCGGCGTGGGCGAACCGCTGGTCGGCCGGCTGCTGCTTTATGATGGGCTGGCGGCGCGCTTCGACACCATCCGTTACAAGAGAAGCTGAATTCTTGGACCTGATCGAAGCAGTCTCCATCAGGCGGATCCCGACCGATTTCGACCGTTGGGACGATGTGCTCGCATTGATCATGCGTGCCTTCGCCTCGATGGACGACGTCATCGACCCGCCCTCCTCGGCCCACCTTTTGACCGCCGACACTCTGCGGGACAAGGCGCGGCGGGAGACCGGCTTCGTGGCGCTCAGGGGTGATCGGATCGTCGGCTGCGTCTTTGCCCTTGAAAAGGTGGCAGAGTTCTATGTCGGCAAGCTCGCCGTGGCGCCGGACTGCCAGGGACAAGGCATCGGCCGGCGGCTGATGCAGGCGGTCGAAGACCTTGCCCGCGGCCGCGGCAAGGCCGCCATC
>NZ_RZRA01000270.1:0-6068 GCF_003998945.1 Mesorhizobium sp. M7A.F.Ca.CA.003.01.2.1
GAGTTGAGATGGACGAAGAAGCCGCTTCCCGTGATCATGTCGGCTCGCTCGAGCGCGGCCTTGCCGTCATGGAGATCCTGGCTCGGCATCCCTCGGGCATGACGCTGACCGAAATGGCCGAGGAAGCGGGCCTGACCCGCGCCGGCGCCCGCCGCTTTCTGCTGACGCTCACCGCCACCGGCTATGCAACGCAAGCCGGCCGCGTGTTCTCGCTGTCGCCACGCTTGCTGACGATCGCCCGCACCTGGCTCGGCGGCGCCTCGCTCTGGGCCTTCGCCGCACCCATCATGCGCGCGGTCGCCGCACAGCTGAACGAGGCCTGTTCGGCGGCGATCCTGTCGGGTGCCGATGTCGTCTATGTCGCCCGTATTCCCGGCCGCCGCATCCTCAGCGTGTCGCTCGATGTCGGCACCAGGCTGCCGGCCTATTGCACCTCGATGGGACGCATCCTGCTTGCCGGTCTGACGCCTCAGGAATTGGACGCATTCCTCGGCCAGGCGACGATCGAGAGACGGACGCCGAAGACGATCACCGACAGGTGTTTGTTAGCCAACGCCATCGGCAAGGCGAAAGCGGACGGCTTTGCCATCGTCGACGAGGAACTGGAACTCGGCCTGCGCTCGATCGCCGTGCCGATCCGCGACCGCGCAGAACGCACGGTCGCGGCCATCAACGTCTCGACGCAATCGGCGCGGTTCTCCGTCGCGGAGATGGAGCGGGAGATTCTGCCGGCGCTGCTGGAGGCCAGGCAGCGGATTGAAGATTTTTTTGTGGTTTAAGAGGCCTTCTCCAACAACCTTCACCGTCGGCGGGACAGCGCCCCCCTCTGCCCTGCCGGGCATCTCCCCCTCTTGGGGGGAGATCGGACGTCACGCCGGCTTTCGCCAATCTCCAACGACGCAGGAATGGGCGAAGCCACCAATCTGCCAATCTCCCCCCTTGAGGGGGAGATGTCCGGCAGGACTGAGGGGGGCGCGAAGGATCGCGGCGTTTTGCAATTCGCCGCCGCCCCGCCGACCCTCAATGCTTGATGCGATCCCGCATGGCATACCACAGCATGCCCAGCACATAGAGCGGACCGCGCAGCGCCGTGCCGCCGGGGAATGGCATCGGGGTGAGCGTCGAGAACAGATCGAGCCGCGAGGCGTCGCCGGCGATCGCCTCGGCCAGGAGCTTGCCCGACAGCGTCGACAGGATGACGCCCTTGCCGGAATAGCCATGCGCGAAATAGACCTCGCCATAGTGCCCGACATGCGGCAGCCTGGATGTCGTCACCGACACCAGCCCGCCCCAGGCGTGATCGATGCGGCAGCCCTGAAGTTGCGGGAAGGTGGCTTCCATATGCGGCCGCACGAAGCCGGCGATATCGGCCGGCGGTGACGGCGTGTAGCGCTCGCCGCCGCCGAACAGCAGCCGGCCGTCCGCCGACATCCGGTAATAGTTGACGACGAAGCGTGTGTCGGACACCGCGACATTGGCCGGGATGACATTGCGCTTGCCCTCCAGCGGCTCGGTGGCGACGATGTAGTTGCCAACCGGCATGATGCGGCTGTTGACGCGCGGCTCCAGCCCATCGAGCAGAGCGTCACCGGCCAGCACGACATGTTTTGCACGCACCGATCCCTTTGCCGTCGAGATCCGGATCGAAGGCTCACGCTCCAGCTTCACCGCCACCGAATTCTCATGGATGACGACGCCGGCAGCAATCGCCGCGCGGGCAAGGCCGAGCGTGTAGTTCAGCGGATGCATGTGGCCGCCGAGCGGCTCATACATCGCGCCATGATAGGGTGTGTCGACCTTGGCTCGGGCTTCCGCCGCCGACAGGATTTCGGCGTGCGGGAACTTCATCACCGTAGCCAGGCACTCGACCTCTTCCTCGAGATCCTTGAGGTCGGAACCGTTGACCGCGCCGACCAGATGGCCGGTCAGCCTGAGATCGCAATCGATGGCATGGCGCTCGATGATGTCGAGCACCAGCCCACGCGCCTCGAACGCAAGATCGAACAGCACCTTTGCCCGCTCCGGCCCGTAGAGCTTGACCAGGCCCTTGGCGCCCTTGCGCAGGCCGGGGATCATCTGGCCGCCATTGCGGCCCGACGCCCCCCAACCGATCTTGCCGCCTTCGAGCAGCACCACCTTCAACCCGCGCTCGGCGGCGTGAAGGGCGGCCGACAGGCCGGTGCAGCCGCCGCCGACGACAACCAGGTCGGTGTCGACGTCGCCGACCAGCGCCGGATGGTCCGGCGCCGGATTGGCGGTGGCGACATAATAGGATTTTGCGATATCGAGGCCCGAATTGAAGCCCGTTGAACTGGAAGCCATGATCACACCTTCAGCAGAAGGTGGTCGCGTTCCCAGCTCGTCACCACGCCCTGGAACAGGTCGAGCTCGACGCTCTTTACGCGCAGATAAGTCTGGAAGAAATCCTCGCCGAGCAGTTCCCGCACCGGGCCGCAAGCCTCGAAACGATCGAGCGCCTCCTCCATCGTCTTCGGCAGCGTGCTCTTGATCTTGTAGGCATTGCCCGACGCCTCGGGCGAGCGCGCCAGTTTCTGCTCGACGCCGAGATAGCCGGCAAGCAGCGAGCCGGCGATCGCCAGGTAAGGATTGGAATCCGCGCCCGGAAGCCGGTTCTCCACCCGCCGCGCGGCGCGGCCGCCGGCCGGCACGCGCAGGCCGCAGGAGCGGTTGTCATGCGACCATTCGATGTTGGCCGGCGCGCTGTGGTTCGGCCTGATGCGGCGGAACGAGTTCACGTTGGGCGCGAACAGCGGCATGATTTCGGGGACATATTTCTGCAGGCCGCCGATGAAGTGGCCAAACATTGCGGTGTCGGCATCGTCGCTGCCGGCAAACAAAGTCCTGCCGGCCTCGTCGATGACCGACATGTGCAGATGCATGGAGCTGCCGGCCTGTGCGGCGATCGGCTTGGCCATGAAGGTGGCGTGCATGCCGCTTTGCTGCGCGGCCTGGCGCGTCAGCCGCTTGAACAGCAGCACCTTGTCGGCCAGCGGCAGCGCATCGCCATGCAGGAAGTTGATCTCCAACTGCGCGGTTCCCGACTCATGGATCAGCGTGTCGAGCGGCAGGCCGGCCGCCGCCGCATAATCGTAAATGCGGCGGATCACCGGCTCGAACTCCTCGAGCCCGGCCATATCGTAGGGATGCTGCACGGTCTCGGCGCGGCCATTGGCGCCGACCGGGGCGGTCAGCGGACGGTCCGGATCCGGATTGGGCGCGGTGAGATAGAATTCCACCTCGGGCGCCACCACCGCCCGCCAGCCGCGCTTGGCGTAGAGGTCGAGCACGGCCCTGAGCACATGGCGCGGCGAGGCCATCCAGGGCCGGCCGTCCATATGGAAGGCATCGGCAAAGACATAGGCCTTGCCGGGAGCGGCACCCGGCGCCAGGCAGAGCGTCGATACATCAGGCACCATGCGCATGTCCGGATCCGAATAGGCAAAACCCTCGTCGATCGAGCCGGAATAGCGGCCGTCGATGCTGACCAGGAAAGCGCTGCTCGGCAGATAGAGCGCGCGGTCTTCAAGCGCCTGGAGGAATTTGGCCGTCGGCAAGGCCTTGCCGCGCAGGACGCCGTTCATGTCGGGCACCAGGCACTCGACTTCGTTGATGCCGTGCCGGGCCAGCCAGGCCTTGGCATCGTTGCCGCTGGAGAGCGAGATGTTCGTGTTGTTGTCAGGCATTTTCGTTCAAATCCGTATCAGAGAGAGTATGGCTTGCGCGGCCGCATCCGTTCCGGGTTTCAGCGCCATTTGGGCTGCATTGTCCTTGAGGCGGGCGCGCATGGCATCGTCGGCCAGCAGGCCGAGAATGGCTTTCTCCAACACTCCTTCGGTCCAGCCGTCACGGCCGATATGGTCGCCGGTGCCGGTCTCTTCGGCGCGTTGCGCGTTGTCGTGTCCATCCCAGCAATAGGGCATGATCAGCGACGGCACGCCGAAGCGCAGCGCTTCGCAAAAACTGTTGTTGCCGCCGTGATGGATGAACAGATCCGACTTCGCCACCACCGAGGGCTGCGGAAACCAGGCGTCGAGATAGACATTGTCCGGCACCGCGCGGTAAGCGTCGCGCAGGCCGCCGGCATTGACGATGAAGCGCGCCGGCAGCCTGTCGAACACCACCAGCATGCGCTCGATCAGGCCGACATCCATGGCACCCAGGCTGCCGAAGCTGACATAGACCAGCGGCCCGCCATTGCGCGGGAACACCGGCACCTCGAACGGCCCTTCAGAACGCACGCAGCCCTCGAGATAGACGAAGCGCGCGGGGTCGAGCGGCTCGGCACGCTCGCGGCGCACGATCGTCGGCGTCAGCAGCAGGTTGAGATCGGGCGACGTCTCGAGGAACTGACCCTTCGGCAGCGGCCCCAGTCCGGCATCCGCCCGGAAGCGGTTGAAGCGGTCATGCGCCGGCGCGCAAGCCGCCAGATACCTGGCCTCGAACGCCGCGCGTTGCGGGTCGTCCACGCCAAGCCCCGACAGATAGGGCCGCACATTGGCGTCCGGCAGCTCGGTCTCGGCGCAGGAGACGACGCGCACCCACGGACAGCCGGCGGCGGCGATCGCCGGGAACATGATGACATTGTCGAGCACCACGGCATCCGGCTTGAGCCGTGCCAGCAATTGGCGCAGCGGCGCCTCGGCATTGACCGCGGTGTCGACGATGGCCTGCCAGGTCGGAGCGACATAGGTCTCAAGCTGGTCGATCGGGCTCAGCCTGAAATGCGGCAGGTGCCGGCGCACGAAAGCCTGCCAGTAGCTCTGACGTTGGCTCTCGCTCAGCGGCTCGTCGGTTGGCAACTGGTATTCCTGGAAACCATAGTCGGCAAAGACGCCGGAGAAACCGGCATGGCAGATGAAGACGGGCCGGGCGCCTTTCGCACGCAGCGCCTGCGCGATGCCGACGCAATTCAACGCCGCGCCGAAGCTTGCTTCGGGAAACAGCGCGATGGTCGGGCTGGCTTTACGCGTCAATTAATCCTCGTCATTCCGGCCGGCTGATCGTGCCGAACAGCGCGGGAGCCCCGCGGCTGGCCGCTTGCGGTCGCTGGTTGCGGGAGAGCCGCAGATGAATGCGAAGCAGATCGGCAGCCACCTCATACTGCAGGCTTTCAAGATGGTCGAGTATGACAAGGTGTTCGCGCAGCGATTGCCGCAATCGGAAGACGTTGACGCCGGCATAGATGCCCGGCAGCCGGCGCAGCCTGAGGTGATCGGCGAGCGCGTCGGCGATGAAGCGGTTGGCGCTGCCCTCGGCGAGCATGCCGTGAAAATCGATGTCCAATCGCTGGAACTCGCGTGTGTCGAAGGCGGCGTCCGGCAGCGTCACCAGCGCTTCCATAGCCTGGCGCAACGTCGCCGCCCGCGCGCCGTCCAGCCTGAAGCCGGGCGTCAGGATGGCCGCGGGCTCGAGCAGCAAGCGGAACTCGTAGCTGTCGCCTTGCGCTTCCGGATCGTCGGGCGTGCGCCGAAACAGCCAGGACTGGCCAGGCGCACGATCCAGCAGATTCTCTTCGGTCAGTTTGTTCAACGCTTTTAATACCGTCTTGCGCTCGGCACTGTAGCGCCGCATCAATCCCGCGACGGTCACCGTCTGGTCCAGTCGCCGCGCCGAGCGGTCGCGCAGGATCGCCTCGGCCAACTCGTCCTCCTCGGCAGCGGGCAATTCCGTGGCGACCGAAGCCTGCGCGGTGAGGTCGATGGCCAGATGATAACCGGACTCCGCCTCCCAGCGCACGACGCCCCGTTCCGCGAGCAGGCCGAGTGCCGCCCGCACCGGCGTGCGCGAGACATTGCACAGCGACGCGATCTGCTGCTCGGGCAAGCGTGCACCGGGCTCGAAGCCGCGCTGGCGCGCCACATCCAGGATGCGCTGCGCCAGATCAAGATGGTTGGTGCGGGGTCGTCTGGCTGCGGCTTGCATGGCTGGTCCAGCGGAAAACGAGATGACCGCATTGATTTGACCGATCGCCCGAACGGACGCAATCGGCCAGTTTCCTCGGTCGTTTGACAAATTATGGATTGACGTACTTTTTTCTGCAATAGTAC
>NZ_RZRA01000271.1:0-6063 GCF_003998945.1 Mesorhizobium sp. M7A.F.Ca.CA.003.01.2.1
CGACGAGACTGGGGTCAGGCCGAGCCGAGAATGGTGGATTTCGAGAACCGGAGCGGAGCGTACTTTTGGGTACGTGAGCACCGTTCTACCGCGACGGGGTAGAACGGGAAGCGCAGGAAGCCGCCTTTCGCAGGCCGGCCTCCCCCAGTATCGCCGTGCCCTAGAGCGGCACCACTTTACCGTCGGCCAACGTGACGCGACGGTCCATGCGCGATGCCAGCTCGTGATTGTGGGTGGCGATCAGCGCCGCGAGGCCCGATTGCTTGACCAGCGCCGCCAGCGCCTCGAACACATAGGACGCGGTGACCGGGTCGAGATTGCCGGTCGGCTCGTCCGCCAGCAGTACCAGCGGCGCATTGGCGACCGCACGCGCAATGGCGACGCGCTGCTGTTCGCCGCCGGAGAGCTCGGACGGCCGGTGCGCCGCGCGTTTGCCGATCTGCATGTAATCGAGCAGCTGCGCCGCGCGCTCGGCCGCGTCCTTGCGGCTGAGCCCCTTGATGAGCTGCGGCATCATTATGTTTTCCAGCGCCGAGAATTCCGGCAGCAGGTGATGGAACTGGTAGACGAAGCCGACATCGTTGCGGCGGATCGCCGTGCGCTCGTCGTCGGACAGCCGCCCGCAGGCGCGGCCGGCCAGGATGACGTCGCCGGCGTCGGGACGCTCCAGCAGGCCGGCGGTGTGCAGCAGCGTCGACTTGCCGGTGCCAGACGGCGCCACCAGCGCCACCATCTCGCCGCGCTTCAGCGAGAAGTCCGCACCATTGAGAATGGTGAGTTTTCGCGGTCCCTGGACGTAGTGCCGCTCGACGCTCTTCAGCTCGATAATGACCTCGGCCACTATTCGTACCTCAAGGCTTCGACCGGATCGAGACGCGCGGCGCGCCATGCCGGAAACACCGTTGCCAGGAAGGACAGGCCGAGCGCCATCAGGACGACATAGGTCGTCTCGCGCGGATCCATCTTCGCCGGCAACTGGCTGAGGAAATAGAGTTCAGGATTGAACAGCACCTTACCGGTCATCCACGAGAAGAACTGGCGGATCGATTCGATGTTGGTGCAGATCAGTACGCCGAGCAGCACACCGGCAAGCGTGCCGGTCACGCCGATCGCCGCACCCGTCATCAGGAAGATGCGCAGGATGGCGCCGCGCGACGCCCCCATGGTGCGCAGGATGGCGATGTCGTGGCCCTTGTCCTTCACCAGCATGATCAGGCCGGAGATGATGTTCAGCGCCGCCACCAGCACGATCAGCGTCAGGATCATGAACATGACGTTGCATTCGACCTGCAGCGCGGAGAAGAAGGTCTCGTTGCGCTGGCGCCAATCGACCATGTCGATCGGCCGCTGCGCCGCCGCCTCCACTTTCGGTTTCAGCGCATCGACATCGTCTGGATTGTCGACATAAATCTCGATCGTTTGCGCCCGCCCGTCCATGTTGAAATAAAGCTGCGCTTCGGAAAACGGCATGTAGACGATGGACGTGTCATATTCGGACATGCCGACTTCGAAGATCGCCGCGATCTTGTAGCCCTTCATGCGCGGCGTGGTGCCGATCGGCGTCACGTCGCCGTCGGGCGAAATCAAGGTGATGGTATCGCCAAGCGTCAGGCCGAGATTCTCAGCCATGCGCTTGCCGATGGCAACGCCCTCGCCAGAATCGAAATCGGCGATCGAACCCTGCTTGATGTTGCTGGCAACGATGGCGATCTTGCTCAGATCCTCGCCGCGTATGCCGCGAACCAGCGCTCCGGTTCCGCCGCCGACATTGCCTTGCGCAAGCACCTGGCCATCGATCAGCGGGATGGCGTATTTAACGCCTGCTACACCGTTGATGCGGCTGGCGACCTGCGCATAGTCCTCCAGCGGCGAATCGAGCGGCTGCACGATCAGGTGGCCGTTGACGCCGAGGATGCGCGTCAAAAGCTCTGCCCTGAAACCGTTCATCACCGCCATGACCACAATCAGCGTGGCGACGCCCAGCATGATGCCCAGAAACGAGATCGAGGCGATCACCGAGATCACCGTCTCCTTGCGCCGCGAACGCAGATAGCGCCAGGCGACCATGCGCTCGAAGATGGAAAAGGGTCCGGCGCCGACCGATCTTGCCGCCACCGCCTCGCTCATGCGGCGACACCGAAGCGCTTCTTCGCATCCGCGATCGGCAGCGTCTCGCGCTCACCGGTCTTGCGGTTCTTGATCTCGATCTCGCGGGCGGCGACACCGCGCGGTCCGACGATCACTTGCCAGGGAAGACCTATCAGGTCGGCGGTGGCGAACTTGCCGCCGGGCCGCTGGTCGGTGTCGTCGTAGAGCACGTCCTTGCCGGCGGCGACGAAAGCGGCATGCAGTTCGTCGCAGACGCCGTCGCACTCGGCGTCGCCCGCCTTCATGTTGATCAGTCCGATGTCGAACGGCGCCACCGCGTCCGGCCAGATGATGCCGTTGTCGTCATGGCTGGCTTCGATGATCGCCGCGACCAGCCGCGACGGACCGATGCCGTAGGAGCCGCCGGAGACGAAATGATCCTTGCCGTCGGGTCCGGTCACCTTGGCGCCCATGGGCTTGGAATATTTGTCGCCGAAATGGAAGATGTGGCCGACCTCGATGCCGCGCGCCGAAACCTTGTCGCTCTCGCCGATCTTCTCCCACGCCGCCTCGTCATGCATCTCGTCGGTGGCGGCGTAGGGCGTCGTCCATGTTTTGACGATGTCGGCGATCTCGGTGTCGTTGGCAAAATCGGTGTTGGCGCCGGGCACATCGAGCGCAAGATAGTCGCGGTGGCAGTAGACCTGGCTCTCGCCGGTGTCGGCCAGGATGATGAATTCATGGCTGAGATCGCCGCCGATCGGCCCGGTGTCGGCCCGCATCGGTATAGCCTGCAGCCCCATGCGCGTAAAAGTCCGGAGATAGGACACGAACATCCTGTTGTAGGCCGCCTTGGCGCCTTCGAAGTCGAGGTCGAAGGAATAGGCGTCCTTCATCAGGAACTCGCGCGACCGCATGACGCCGAAGCGCGGCCGCACTTCGTCGCGGAACTTCCACTGGATGTGGTAGAGATTGAGCGGCAGGTCCTTGTAGGACTTCACATAGGCGCGGACGATCTCGGTGACCACTTCCTCATTGGTGGGGCCGTAGAGCATGTCGCGGTCCTGCCGGTCCTTGATGCGCAGCATCTCCTTGCCGTAGTCGTCATAGCGGCCGCTTTCGCGCCACAGATCGGCCGACTGGATGGTCGGCATCAGGATTTCCAGCGCACCGGCGCGATCCTGCTCCTCGCGGATGATGCGGCATACCTTGTCCAGCACCCGCTTGCCGAGCGGCAGCCACGAGAAACTGCCCTGCCCCTGCTGGCGGATCATGCCGGCGCGCAGCATCAGCCGGTGCGAGACGATCTCGGCCTCGCGCGGATTTTCTTTGAGGATCGGCAGGAAATAGCGCGACAAACGCATGGGCAGGTCCGTGAGTGAGGAGGGTCGCGTCAGAATCGGCGCGACTTTGGCTTGCTTGACCCGGCTTCATAGCCATTTCAAGGCGGAATGGGAACCCGGACGCTTCGGCCCGAAAAGCGGAATCGATTTCCAAAAAACATGGGTAGCCGGGATCAGAAGCGTCGCACCGCCGTTCGCCCGTCCAGAAGACCCATGGCGCTGCAAGGCCTCCCGGTCACTGTGCGCGTCTTGGTGATCGTTCGCCAAGCAACGCCTGCCACACTATTGTGCAGTGCAGCACGAGAATGCCCGTTTCAAGGCAAAATTCTTCGTGACATTTTCATTCGCCTTAGGCTAATGTACCTCGATAACCGAGAGGGCAGAAAAAAATCTGCTCTCCTACGCGGTCAAAGTCTTGGGAGGATGCGATCTAGGCGCGGTTACTCGCTGCCGCCGGAAACCGGAAACAGATCGGACGCGTTTAAATTGCAAGGCCTCGTGCCTTGCATTTTTTTTGTGCAATCATCTGCTTAGCGCAACGCGTTGCCAAACCACCTTACCCAGCGTCAGCGCTCGTCAGGCCGCAAAACGGCACGACGTTCCCCGCCGAAACCCGCCCGGTCCGACATATGAAAACGCCGTCGCTGGACAGTCTATTTAGCCGGCGTCTGGCTGAATTCCGGCACGATGTGCGGGATGTCGTTGAGGCTGTATCCCAGCCCATGCGTCAGGCCATAGAAAATGCCCATCAGGATCGCGGTGGCGATGGTGGTGCGGATCACGGCGCGTAGCATGTGAGGCCCACGCGGCGCGCTCGGAACCGTGCCGAGCGTCACGTCGTGATCGTCGTCCTGCGTCCTCACGCTGAACGGCAGCACGGCGAACAGCACCACCCACCAGGTCGCGAAAAACAGGGCGGTGAACGAAACCCAGCTCATGATTGCTCCAGTTCGATCAGCGTGCCGAAGAAATCCTTCGGATGCAGGAACAGCACCGGCTTGCCGTGCGCGCCGATCTTCGGATTGCCGTCGCCCAGCACGCGGGCGCCGGCGGCCTTGAGCTGATCGCGCGCGGCCAGGATGTCGTCGACCTCATAGCAAAGGTGATGCATGCCGCCGGAGGGGTTCTTCTCCAGGAAGGCGGCGATCGGCGATCCCTCGCCCAAAGGCTCCAGAAGTTCGACCTTGGTGTTGCCGACATTGACGAACACCACCGTCACCCCGTGCTCCGGCAGTGCCTGCGGCGCCGTAACCTCCGCGCCGAGCGTGTTGCGGTAGGCCGCTACGGCAGCAGCCAGATCCGGCACGGCAAGCGCGACATGGTTCAGACGTCCGAGCATAGGTTTTCCTCAGGGCAGTATGGCAATAGGGCAGTATGGCAATAGGGGAAAAGCTGACCTGCCTCGTATCGAAATCCCTACTGCCCTACTCCCTTACTGCCCCACTCCCCTCAGCGAGTGACGAACACCGTCACCAGCGGCTTCTTGCCCCAGGCTTCGTTGGCGGCGCCGCGCACGGCGCGCCGCACTGCTTCCTGCACCAGGTCGAGGTCTTTTCGGCGCTGACGGGGGATCGAGTCCACCGCGCCGATTGCCGCATCGATCATCAGATCTTCCAGCGACTCGCCACGGCCATCGGCCTCGGCGACGCCGATGGCGACCAGATCGGGGTCGCCGGCAAGCTCATATTTGTCGTCCAGCACGACATTGACCGCCACGTGGCCGGCAAAGGACAATTTGCGCCGGTCGCGGATGCCCATCGCCTGATCGGTGCCGATCAGTCTGCCATCCTTGTAGATACGGCCGAACGGCACCTGATCCATGATGGTGGCTGGGCCGGGAGCAAGCCTGAGCATGTCGCCGTCGCGCACCTGCGCCACCTGGCCGATGCCCGATGTCGACATCAGCGAGCCCTGCGCCACCAGATGTGCCGCCTCGCCATGCACGGGAACGCCGATCTGCGGGCGCACCCATTCATACATCTTGCGCAATTCGCTGCGCCGCGGATGGCCGGAGACATGCACCAGCGCATCGCCGTCCTCGATGATCTTGACGCCGAGGTCGATGAGACGGTTCTTGATCTCGAGGATCGCCTTCTCGTTGCCGGGAATCGTACGCGAGGAAAACACCACCGTGTCGCCTGCCGTCAGCGACACCGACTTCATCTCTTCGCGCGACAGCTTGGCCAGTGCGGCCAGCGGCTCGCCCTGGCTGCCGGTGCAGATGATGACCAGGTTTTCGCGCGGGATGAAACCAAAATCCTCCTCGGCGATGAACTCCGGCAGACCGTCCATGTAGCCGAGTTCTCCGGCCACATCGATGACCCGCTTCAGCGAACGGCCAAGCACCAGGCACTGGCGTCCGGCATCGCGCGCCGCTTTGGCGATCGAGACGATACGTCCGACATTGGAGGAGAACGTGGTGACGGCGACACGGCCCTTGGCAGCCTGGATGACGCCCTTGAGGCCCTCGCCCACAGCCACTTCCGAAGGCGACTCGCCTTCGCGCAGCGCATTGGTCGAATCGCAGATCAGCGCCAGAACGCCCTTGTCGCCATAGGCGCGGAAACGCGCCTCGTCGGTCTTCGGCCCGATCGTCGGCTCCGGATCGATCTTCCAGTCACCGGTATGGATG
>NZ_RZRA01000272.1:0-6061 GCF_003998945.1 Mesorhizobium sp. M7A.F.Ca.CA.003.01.2.1
ATTCTGCACCCCCTTCAAAGCCTTCGCGCGGACGGCGCGGACCACGATCGGCACCGGCGTCGCCGAACGAGCGCGGCGGACGATCGCCACGGTCGCCGCGATCACGATCGCCGAACGAACGCGGACCACGATCGCCACGGTCACGGTCGCCGAAGCCGCCGCGTTCCGAGCGCTCTTCGCGCTTCTGCATCATGGCCGACGGGCCTTCCTCATGCGCCTCGACCTTGATGGTCAGGAAACGCAGCACGTCTTCGGACAGGCCCATCTGGCGCTCCATCTCGTTGAGCGCGGCCGCCGGGCAATTCAGGTCCATCAGCGTGTAGTAAGCCTTCCGGTTCTTGTTGACCCGGTAGGTGAGGGACTTCAGTCCCCAGTTCTCGACCCGGCCGACGGACCCGCCATTTGCGGAGATGACACCCTTGTACTGTTCGACAAGCGCATCGACCTGCTGCTGCGAGAGGTCCTGCCGGGCAAGAAACACATGTTCGTAAAGAGCCATTATGTCTTATGCCTTTCTTCGTTTCTCTCCCGGTTCCCGGCGGCAAAAGCCTCTGCAACTTCTCTGACCCGCAAACCCTCGAGGGGCAGGGGGAAGAAAGGAGCATGACGAGACGGTCGAGAGCGGAGACACGGGAGGCGGAAGCACTTCCGGCTTCACACGAAGGTTCTGAAAAACCTCCGGCCCTCCGTTCAGCCCCCAGCAAGGACCGGCAGATTGCGGGCGTCTATACAGCAATCCGGCCGCAAAGCAAGGGCAAGCGGCATTCCCGTGTGTCGCAGGCGACGATCGGGAGCAGCAACGGCCGGAGTCGTGGTTTCCGGCAACCACGTCTTAACCACACCAGCAGGTTGTGTGGAGTTGAAGCCTGGCCGTCAACGGTCGATTCATCATGGAAGGCGCAAAAGCCCGGACAACCGCGCAAAAGCGGCAAGCATTTCCGGGGGTAAGGATGCTTCTCAACAAATTCTGGCGCTCGAAGAGCGGCAATTTCACGCTTGTGCTGGGACTGGGTTTGCCGGTCATCCTGACGGCAGTCGCTTTCGCAACCGATGTCTCGACCCTTATGCGGGCCAAGAGCAATTTGCAGAACGCTCTCGATTCGGCAAACCTTGCTTCTTCGCATCTTGGCGATCTCGACATCACCCGCAATGACGCTTTCAACCGCTATTTCCAGGCCAACATCGTCGGTCATGGCGAGCTCGACAATGCGCAGGCGACGTTGACTGTCGACAAGGGCGTCAACTTCGTCAAGACCAAGGCGGTTGCCTCGGCGGACGTCCATCTCAACTTCGCCTTCCTGTTCGGCGACAGCAAGCACATCGTGGTCGATGCCTCGGCGGTCGAATCGAACAACCAGCTCGAAGTCGTGCTGGTGCTGGACAACACCGGCTCGATGGCCGGCGCGCGGATGACGGCGCTGAGGACGGCGACAAAATCGTTGCTCGACACGCTCGAAGCGGCGAAATCGCCAACGCGCAAGATCCGCGCCTCGCTGGTTCCTTTCGTGACGGCCGTCAATGTCAATGGCGACGGCTTCGACCCGTCCTGGATCGACATGGACGGCAAGTCCTCAACCAACGGCGTCAATTTTCCCGTCATCGACGGCAAGCGGCCGAACCACATGGCGCTTTTCAAACAGCTCAAGAAGACCGGATGGGCCGATGCCGGATGGAATGGCACCGGATGGAAAGGTTGCGTCGAGGCGCGGCCAGGCGCTTACAATATCTCCGACACGCCACCCGACCCGGCCAAGCCCGACACGCTGTTCGTGCCCTACTTTGCGCCGGATGATCCCGAAGACGCCCAGAAGCCGTCTGGCTCCTATGGCAATTCGGATAAATACTACAACAACTCCTATCTCAACGATGTCAGCGACAAAACCAGGCTTGCCCAGTCGGGCATCAACATTCTGGGCATCGATCTCAGCAACCTGCTCGGCAATCTCATCGAACTTCTGTCGCCCGATGACAGGGATGCCAGGGAAAAGATCGCCAAATATGTTGCGCCCGCCAAGGAACTCATCACCGAGATCGGCTCTCCCGTCACTGTCGGCCCGAACCGTGCGTGTCCGACCCCGGTGGTCCCCCTGACCGACGATTTCGACAAGCTGCGCAAGGCGGCCAGTCAGATGACCGAGTGGAATGGCTCGGGTACCAATGTCTCCGAGGGCCTGTCATGGGGTATGCGTGTGCTGTCGCCCGCCGCGCCCTACACCGACGGAGCGCCTTGGAAGACGCCCGGCATCAGCAAGATCGTGCTGTTGCTCACCGACGGCGAGAACGTCGTCTATGGCGCCAGCGAACAAGAACCGACAAAGTCGGATTACACATCCTATGGCTATCTGGCTGGCGGCCGCTTCGGATCGGACAACCAGACGACCGCTGCGCGCAATGTCGACGGCTGGACCAAAAACGTTTGCACGCAATTGAAGAACGAGGGCGTGCAGATCTACACCATGGTGCTGCAATCCGACACCGCAGCCAACCGTGCGCTTTACAGCGCCTGCGCCTCGGATCCGAGCAACTATTATGCCGTCAACGATCCGACCAAACTGCCGAACGTGTTCCTTCAGATCGCCAACAACTTCACGAAGCTGCAATTGACCAACTGAACACGCGAACCGAGACGGACCAGCAGGCTCTGAGGAAATCGCTGGCCTCAACTCGTATGGGCGGCGACAATCTTGTCGACCGTTTCGGGGAAGAAGTCGGGCGCTGCGTGGCGTTTGCCGAACATCATATCGTACTGCAGCAGGCGGAAATCGCGGATCGCCGGATCGATCTCCTTCTGCCGCGCCCAATCGGGCGTGGCCTCGCCAGCCGGCGTCAGCAGCAAATTGCGGTCGACGACACGGTAGTGTTCGCTCATCTCGCCCAGGAAGCCGGTGTAGTAGGGATGGCTGATGCCGGCCGTCTTCAGGATATGATAGGGCAGGAAGGCCGGGCTGACAGCGCCCATGTGCTCAGCCGGCCCGGTGCGGTTCGACCAGATGACCAGCGGCGTCTCATGATGCTCGAGGGCAGCCTCGGGCGACGCTTCCTTGCGCGGCGCGACATTGTCCTTCAGGAAGCCGGTTTCGACATAGACCGGCCCGAGCGGCGGCAGATGGTCGCCGAAGAAGGCGATCACGGTTGGGCGGGAGCGTGTCTTTGCCCATTCGACGAGGCGTTCGAGACCGCGATCGGCATCGGCTGAGCCTTCGGCGTAGCTGAGCAGCGATTCGCGCGCCCACTGGCTGATCGGCGCCTGCACCCTGTGCGTGGGACTGTAATAGCGGTTCGGTTCGTAGGGACCGTGGTTTTGCAGGCTGACCGCAAAGAAGAACACCGGCTCTTCGCTGGCGTCGGCCTCGCTGATGATCTCGTCGGTCATCGCGGCATCCGATGCCAGTGGCCCGCGCTTTTGCATTGGCGGCAGCGTCTCTTCCGACTTGAAATCGTTGAAGCCGAAATCGGCGTAGACCGCGCCACGGTTCCAGAACCAGTTGGTGCCCGGATGGATGGCGCGCGCCCGATAACCCTGGCTCTTGAGGAAGGTTGCCAGCGACGGCGTCGGCGTGCGCACATATTGCTGGTAGGGGATGCTGCCGGCCGGCAGGAACGCGTTGGAGAAGCCGGTCAGCGCCTCGAACTCGATATTGGCGGTCATGCCGCCGAACTCCGGCGAGAACATCGAGCCGGAGCGCAGCGCCCGCACATTGGGGATCGGATCGGGCGTGATGGTGACGCCGGGCAGCTTGGTCGGGTCCCAGAAGGACTCGCTCATGACGATGATGATGTCAGGCTTCTCGGCCGGCACCGAGGCGGTCACATCGGGCCTGGCGATCGCCGCGATCGCCTTGTCGGAATAGCCCGGCGGCGCAGAGACATGCGCCATCGGCACATTGAGCGCAAAGGCCAGCGCAAAACCGTTGGAGGCATAGTTTTCCTTCTGGTCCCACATGATCGGGATGATCTGCAACCGGTCCCTGGTCCAGGAGAAGGTGGCATAGTCCATGATCGAAACGAAGAAGGCGAGCAGCGGCACTGCCAGCGTCAGCCGCGCAAGGCGTCCCTTGCGGCTGAGTGCGGGAACCTTGCGGCGCCACATCCGCCAGCCATAGACGAGCAGCGACAGGCCGGCGACGATGCCGACGACCATGGCGAGCGCGGTCATCGGCCGGTCGCGCACCAAAAGCGGCAACAGCGCGAAGATCTGGCGGGCATAGAGGAAATCGGTCGGATAGAGCGGATCGCCGAGATAATGCGACTTCTGGTGGCCGACGAAGGCAAGCGATAGCGTCAGCGGCGCGACGATCATCAGGCTCTGATGGCTGCGGCCCAGCACCGCATCGAGGCCGATCAGGATCAGCGCGAACACGACGATGGTGGTCCAGCCCGGCTTGAGCGGCTGCAGGAAGAAGGAGACCGTGCCGGCAAAGTCGCCGCGCACGATCAGTTCGATGGCAAACACCAGGACGGCGGCGATCGCCAGGCTGATCAGCCCATAGCGCACGACCGGCCATCTCCTGCCCGGCAGATAGCCGGTGGAGGGGTCGTCTTCCAGGAACTGTGGCGCGGCCTTGCCGGCGCGTTTGTAACTCTTTGCCACTTTAACTTCCCCACCCAGCGACAAGCACGTCACTCGATTGTCATGGAATTGTCACGCAAAGCTAGCGCCTGTGGCCAAAATAAGAAGAGCCAGCAAACGAATCGTGAGCGGTTTTCATCAGGAGTGATCGCCAAAAAGCCTTTCGGAACAGGCACTCGGCGGATGAAGCTGCGGTCGAGCAGGGTCGAACCGGGCTTGACTTGGCGGCCTGCCTTGCGTCACAGGCAAGAAAAACTCGTCTATCAGGCAAGCAAAACCAGCCCTTGGGAGCCCGCGCATGGCCGTTGCATTCACCTTTCCTGGACAAGGCAGCCAGGCAGTCGGCATGGGCAAGGATCTCGCCGAGGCCTTTCCCGAGGCGCGCAGAATTTTCCAGGAAGTCGACGACGCGCTCGGCGAAAACCTGTCGAAGCTGATCTGGGAAGGGCCGGAAGAGACGTTGATGCTGACCGCCAACGCGCAGCCGGCGCTGATGGCGGTGTCGCTGGCCGCGATCCGGGCGCTGGAATCGCGCGGCTTCTCGCTGAAAGGCAAGGTCGCCTATGTCGCCGGTCATTCGCTGGGCGAATATTCGGCGCTCGCGGCCGCTGGCTTCGTTTCGGTTGCCGATGCCGCCAGGCTGCTGCGCATCCGCGGCAATGCCATGCAGGCGGCGGTGCCGGCCGGCGAGGGCGCCATGGCGGCGATCATCGGATTGGAACAGGCCGATGTCGAAGCCGCTTGCGCGGAAGCCGCCAAAGGCTCCGTCTGCCAGATCGCCAACGACAATGGCGGCGGCCAACTGGTCATTTCCGGCGCCAGGGCCGCGGTCGAACTGGCGGCGAAACTGTGCACTGAGAAAGGCGCCAAGCGCGCACTGATGCTGCAGGTGTCCGCGCCCTTCCATTCGGCGCTGATGGCGCCGGCCGCGAACGTTATGCGCGACGCACTCGCCGGTGTGACAAAGAATGCGCCGGTCGTTCCCGTCCTCTCCAATGTCACGGTCAGCCCGACCAGCGATCCGGACGAGATCGCCCGCCGCCTGGTCGAGCAGATAACCGGCCGCGTACGCTGGCGCGAGACCGTGGAGTGGTTCGGCGCAAATGGCGTCACCACGCTTTACGAGATTGGCGCCGGCAAGGTGCTTTCGGGATTGGCGCGGCGCATCAACCGCGACATCGCCACTGCGTCGGTCGGCTCGGCGGCTGAGGTCGAGGCAACGCTAGCAGCGCTTGCATAAAGCCCTATTTGATCCCATTCCCTGCAAAGGGGTGTTCTCTTCTCAATCAGGAGACAAAAATGTTCGAATTGACTGGCCGCAAGGCGCTCGTCACCGGCGCATCGGGAGGCATCGGCGAGGCGATCGCCCGGATGCTGCATGCGCAAGGCGCGATCGTCGGCCTGCATGGCACCCGCGTCGAGAAACTGGAGGCGCTGGCTAGCGAGCTTGGCGACCGGGTCAAGCTGTTCCCGGCCAATTTGTCCAACCGT
>NZ_RZRA01000273.1:0-6060 GCF_003998945.1 Mesorhizobium sp. M7A.F.Ca.CA.003.01.2.1
GTCGATGAGAATCGACGGCGTATCGAGGTCGTGGACGGTCGGCATCATCTTTCACCCCATGAGGAATCCGCGGGTTTTATGGCCCTGAAAATCCGCGATGTCACGCGGCCAGCGAAGCGGATCTGTGGTCCATGCGCCTAAGCGCAAGACCGGGCAGGGCGGCGAGATGGATCGACACCGCATCGACGTTCGGCTATGCGATTTGCCAGACAAATCGATACGAAGGGATCATGATCATGAAGCGCTCCGCCATCAACGACATCATCCGCGAAGCCGACGCTTTCATCCGCTCGTTCGGCTACATCATGCCGCCCTTCGCCTATTGGTCGCCGCAGGAGGCGAAGGCGCGCCAGGCCGACTCCGCGGCCGTGTTTACCTCGCGGCTCGGCTGGGACATCACCGATTACGGTCAGGAGAAGTTCAAGGAGCTCGGCCTGTTCCTGTTCACCGTTCGCAACGGCCGCTACGAGGACATGAAGAAGGGCATGGGCATGCTCTATGCCGAGAAAATCATGATCTCGCGCAAGGACCAGCTGTCGCCGATGCATCGCCACAACGTCAAGGCCGAGGACATCATCAACCGTGGCGGCGGCAAGCTGGTGCTGGAACTGTTCATGCATGACCGCGACGGCGGCATCGATCCCAAGGCCGAGGTTTCGGTGCCGGTCGACGGAACCATCCACAGGCTGCCTGCGGGCGGGCTCCTGAAGCTCGACCCGGGCCAAAGCGTCACGCTGCTGCCCGGCGTCTGGCATGCCTTTTGGGCCGAGGGCAAGGATGTGCTGATCGGCGAGGTCTCGACCGTCAACGACGATCTCACCGACAATGTGTTTCGCGAACCGATCGGCCGTTTTTCCAACATCGACGAAGACGTTGCCCCGATCCATCTGCTGGTGTCCGACTACGAGAAGTGGCTGGGGTAAAGGGCCGCTCCACGCCCTCGGCGACGCCAGTCACACGACCGTGTGACTAGTCGCACGGTCGAAAGTGGGTAGGCCGTATCGCCTACCTACTGCGATCCCTGTTCGACCGATCCTGCCGCTTCGTCCTTGAAGACGACCTTTGTGCCTTTTTGCACTTCGGAGGCGAGGTCTTCGGCATCCCAGTTGGTCAGCCTGATGCAACCATGCGAGAAGGTCTTTCCGATCTTGCCTGGGTCCGGAGTCCCGTGAATGCCGTAGCTATCGATGGACAAGTCGATCCAGACCGATCCCACCGGATTGTTTGGCCCGGCAGCGATCGTGAAGGGGCGCTTGCTCCTCACTCCCTTGAAGGCAAACTCGGGATCGTAATGATAGGCTGGGTGGTGCACCACGCGTTTGACCTCCGCCTGGCCACTCGGCGCGGGCTTCTCCTGACTTCCGATCGAGGCGGGGTACGTCGCAAGCACTTTGCCGGAAGGGTCAAGCACCCGAACCTGGCGAGCGCTCTTGTCGACCTCGACGCTCGCGATGTCTTGCGGCGGATCACCTCGGGTGACAGCTGGCACGAGCAGCTTTTGCCCCGCCCTCCTGAAGCCGATGCCGGGATTGAGCCGTTCAAGCAGTTGCTCGCTGATGTGGAAGCGCTCCGCCATCTTTTCCAGGGCATTGTGGTAGGCCAGCCTGGGCAGGCGGGCCATCCTCTCCATGCGCGCCGGAATTCGCCTGGTGAACGGCCCATGCACATCCTTGCGTGTCAAATCGTAGGTCTCAATCGCGGGGCGCGAGGAGGTCGCGACCAGCTTGTCCCATGTCTCGCGGGTGAGCTTGCCGTCGGCAGGCAATCCGTTGGCCGCTTGGAACGCACTGACTGCCCGGGTGAAGTTCTCTGCCTTGCGGCCATCGATCAGGCCTGGCGAGAAGCGTGCACGATCCAGGAGGATTTGCGCCTTCAGCACGGTCGCACTGACGCCTTTCGCTTCGCTGCCGTCAAATTGGGCGTTGTTGACGGCGGCCGCGTCCAGTTTTGCCGCCGCCGTTGCATCGCATGCGATGACGAGCATGGCGACCGCGACAAGAACGAGCCTGATCATGGAGGTCACACTCCCGTATGGGCACCTGCTTCTATGACGTCGCACGGCCGATCTGGTTCCATTTCCTGCAGTTGCGT
The DNA here is from genome assembly GCF_003998945.1 of Mesorhizobium sp. M7A.F.Ca.CA.003.01.2.1. Lineage (NCBI taxonomy): Bacteria > Pseudomonadati > Pseudomonadota > Alphaproteobacteria > Hyphomicrobiales > Phyllobacteriaceae > Mesorhizobium > Mesorhizobium sp. M7A.F.Ca.CA.003.01.2.1. The sequence continues at coordinate 2,092 of NZ_RZRA01000273.1, forward strand.
CCGACTGCCGAGTGCCGTGCGCGCAGTGAACCCGGACCAGGAGCACCCGGCGGTGGCGCGGGTGCATTGTTGATAAGGGTCCGCCATCATCAAGATGAATGGCGACTCCCGTCAGCGCATGTGTTGGCTTCAGAACCGCAGAGACCGGAGCGACAACGGGCCAACGCCCGATTGAGTCCGTCTCCACAGGCTCGGTGACCGAGGAGAGCCAGGATGCAATTTCCTGCCCAGAAGAACAAAGGACCGGCTCAACCAGCCGAGGATGAGCGCCAGGCACGGCTTGAGAAAACAGCCAGGCTCAAGCAGCTTCGCTCCTATGCTTCCTGGCTTTCGTCTGACCCAAACGCCCAACTTCACGATGAGATAGACTGCTCCGTGCTGATCGAAGGCGTGGGACGACGCAGCATGGAGCCTTGGCTGATCGGCAGGTGACATACCCGGGCGGCGAGGTTTCCACCGCCAACGACGATCTGGCCGACAATTTGTTTGGCTAAAGCAGTTCACCGTTTCACGGAGACGGCGACCCGCTCTAACTCCTTGTTTTGACGCAATTCCGGACGGAAAACCGTTTCACACTTTTCCTGGAATTGCTCTAGCCGATCGGCCGCAACAGTGGCGACAGGCAGACTTCGCGTCAGTGACAGCAGCCTTGCTGCGCGCTCGTCCTGCACAGGCAGGGCGGCACCGACAGCCAGCGAAGCTTGCGCCGGGTTGCTGAGGAAGCGCCGCTCGGGCGCAATGCCTTTCAGATGCCGATGGAGCTCTTCGCGCTCACGTTCAGCCTCAGCGAAATGCTTGAGCGTCGCATGCGCCACACCCTTGGCGTAGCGCTGCATGGCCGCCGTCAGCACATAGAGGCCCGGCTCCTCGGTGATCGGTTCGTCGATGATCTCCTGCCAGCGGCCGAAGCGCACCTGCACATGCGATTTCATCGCATGGTAGCCTTCCACCGTCTGCGTGAGCTTTGGCCGGCCCTGGATGGCGACCACGTCGCGCGCGACCAGGCTGCGCACCCTGTCGGCGGCCCACAGTGCAGACTGGTGCTGGCCCGACAACATGCAGGTGAACATCATCAGATGCAGATCGTGGCAGCAGCCGAGCAAATAATAGGTCGGCTCGTCGGCATAGGCGAGATAGAGGTCGTTGGCGCGCACCGCCTTTTCGCTGGCGCGTTTTGCTTTCTCATACTCGCCGCACAGCACATAGATGTGCCCCGGCATGTGGTTCATATGCCCGGCATCGGGGCACATCTCGCCGAGCAGATCCGCTGACCGCATGCCGCGCTCCGGCATGGTGGACATTTCCAGGAGATGGATGTGCAGGTGGACGATCGCCGGATGTTGTGCTGCGCCGGCCTCATCGGCAAGCCGGATCGACCGCTCGCAGACGTCGAGCGCCTCGACGACATCGGAATTCGGCGCCGGCGCGCCGGTCTTGAGGTTCCACAGCCGCCGCACCGTGCGCATCATCAGTGCTTCGACCAGCAGTGCCATCACATCATGGTCATCGGGAAAGTCCCGATACACAAGCCGCATCGCGGCGGCATAGGCGTCATCCCAACGTTCGAATTCCTCCAGGCTCACCCGGTGTGGCTTCTGGAAGCGGGCGGCCAGCGCCTCGATCAGCCGCTTCTCGATCTCACTGGCGGAAGCCGCATTGGCCCTGGCCAGTTGGACATGCTCGAAGCAGCGTTTGGTCGCGCTGTCGGCCTCGGCCTCGCCATGCTCCTTCCAGGTCAGATTGTAGAAAGGTCCAGCGGCATAGGCGATGCCCCAGTGAACCATCGCGCAGTGAGGATCCGTCTCCAGCGCCTTCTCAAAACACTTGATGCCTTCCTCATGGTTGAAGCCGTAGCACCAGTTAAGGCCAATATCGAACCAACGCTGGGTTTCTGTCGAGCGAGTGGAGATGGGGCGGCGGTAGGTGCCGAGGTCGAAGCGGTCCATGTCGTCTCATTTCAATTCTGATTGCCAGCGAGCCAGCTCTGGTCAGACTCCTTCGCCATCAATGTGTGCCGAAACTGGCAGGCATGGCAAACGCAACGAGTGCCATCGCTGCTTGCATTGGAGACTATCGCCGCCCTTAGCCGGTCTCTTCGGGCACCGTTTCATTTTGCCAGCCGGCTAGCTCAGGCAGGTCGTCAAGCCAGCTTTTCTCGGTCATCAAGGCATCGCCGGCCTGCGGAGCAGCCTCGGTGGCGTTTTGAATGAGCCAGTCCATCCACTTCCGATAGGCAGCCGGGGTCAACTCGGGCGGCAGCACCTTGGCCTTGGCCAGCATGCGTTTGCGGAAACTCACCTGCCTGCGGAGTTTCGTCGTCGTGAATTTGATGGTCTTGCCTTGATATTCGACCGTCCAGCGCCCGTCGCCGTGGCTGGCGAGCCTGTCGATGGCGAAGCCGCTATCCACCGGCCTATCCCGCCAAGGAAGCTCGACGGCATTCTTCCTCAGATCGACTGCCCATCGCCTGTAGTTGGTCCCGGCACGCTGGGGCGGCAGCACCCCTGTCTGTTCGAGCATTTTCCTGCGGAAGGTCGGCTGCTTCTTAAGCTGGCCTGTCGTCAGCTCGATGCGATGCCCGCGGAATTCGACGTGCCAGCGGATCCTGCCATTGCCGAAATACTTGACCAGCCTGTCGATGACGAATTCGTCGTCGGAGAGCGTCACGCAGCCTTGGCTGATGCGTTCGAGAAGGAATCGGCTGTCACTGACCATTACGCGTTTGCTCCATGCTCCTCGATGTAGCAGAGGCCGGGTGCCGGGAGTGGAGCGCGACCGGAATCGGCCTCGGCTTCATCGAAGGAAATCACGCAGCCGAAGCGGCCTACAGGAAGGCAGGGTAAGTGACGACACGGCGCGCGATGCGGCGAACGCCGGAATAAATATGCCGGCTCGTTGGATCGACTGGTGTTGCGGCGGTGTCTTGAATTTCACGCTTGGCGCGTTCGACGGGGTCGCTGGTACAGCACTCCACTCGCTTAATCTGGTGCCATCTGGCAATTGGGGCCAATCCATTTATTTGCCGAAGTATCGAGTTCATTGTCCATGTCGGAGGCGCTGCATACAGGATACCGATCATCACCGCGCCGAGCCATACTTAAGGACTTATACCGGCGAAGGAGTGCATCGTGATCTTGGGGCTGTTGGCCTTGTCGCTGCGACGAAAGCTTCATCATGCAATTGGCAAAAGCATCCGTGCCTTGTTTAAAACCAAAGCCGGTACACTGCGCCTTGTCTTCCGCAGTCTGGGTTTGACTGGCATTCCCCTTGTCTGTCGTGCAGCCAACCAAGAAAGTAACGAACATCAGAAATCCGATGAAGACCAAAGCGCGCATTCCGTTCTTCCTTCGATAATTTCGATCCTTTGACGATCCTATAAATGTCACCCCGCCGCAACCCACCATAGCTGGAATCCCGTCAGGTGGTCGCCAGGGAGCATTTCACGATGATGAGCGTTGGTGATTGTTTTGATCGAGAGAAGAGGAGTGGCTGGGGAACCTGGATTCGAACCAGGACTAACGGAGTCAGAGTCCGTGGGTCTACCGTTAACCTATTCCCCAGCAGGCACGATCTTGAATATCACGATAAACGTGAAAACCGTGCGGGCCGAGCGGGCAAGCCGCTGTGAGCGCTGCCTTGTAGCCGCCAGCGGAAAATAGTCAAGCCTGCTCTGTGCGTCAATGGCACGTTTCGACAGGACGCCACACTGCAGATGCCGGCGCGCGGCGCCCAGTCCTATTCCACGCCTCAAGGCTCCGTCCGGCTGAACTGCGAGCGTTCGAAGAACAGCACGATGCCCAGGCCCAGAATCAGCGGGACGATCAGGTAGAACAGCCGGAACACCAGCAGCGCCGCCAGCACGCCGACCGGATCCATGTCCGACAGGCCGGCGAGGAACACCACCTCGAACACGCCGAGTCCGCCCGGCGCATGCGAGATCTGCGCGATCGAGAAGGAGACGAGGAAGAC
>NZ_RZRA01000274.1:0-6060 GCF_003998945.1 Mesorhizobium sp. M7A.F.Ca.CA.003.01.2.1
TGTCGAGACCCTGATCCCCGAAGCCGCCGACGTTCCGGCGCCGTGATGTCATGCTGAGCGTCGAAGCCCTGAAAATCCGGTACGGCGAGGTCGAGGCGGTGCGCCGCGTCGACCTCGCCGTCGACAGCGGCGAGATCATCGCCCTGGTCGGCGCCAACGGTGCCGGCAAGAGCTCGACGCTCGGCGCCGTCGCCGGGCTGGTGCCGGCGGCATCGGGCAAGGTGGTCTTCGACGGTGTCGACATCACCGGCCTGGCGCCGGAGGCGATCGCCCGCAAGGGCGTCGCGCTGGTTCCGGAAGGCCGCCGCATCTTCGCCAGCCTGACGGTGGCCGACAATCTGCGTCTCGGCGGCGCGGTGCATCAGCCGGCGGCCGAGGCGCGGCTGCGCGAAGAGGAGATGCTGGAGCTGTTCCCGATCCTGCGCCGCTACCACCGCGTCAAGGGCGGCAATCTGTCGGGCGGCGAACAGCAGATGCTGGCCATCGCCCGCGCGCTGATGGGCAAGCCGCGCATGATCCTGCTCGACGAGCCCTCGCTCGGCCTTGCCCCGCAACTGATCGACACCGTCTTCGACCTGATCGCCGAACTGCGCCGCAAGGGCCTGACCATCCTTCTGGTCGAACAGAATGTGGCGCTGGCGCTCGAAATCGCCGACCGCGCCGTCGTGCTCGCCAATGGCGAAGTGGTGCTGTCGGGCAGGGCAAAAGAACTCGCCTCTTCGGACCTCGTCCGCCAGGCCTATCTAGGAGCTTAAGAAGCATGATCGCGCAGCAGATCATCAATGCGGTGAGCCTCGGCGGCGTCTATGCGCTGCTGGCGCTCGGGCTGGCGATCGTCTTTTCCATCGTCGGCCTGATCAACTTCGCCCATGGCGAACTGATGACGCTGTCGGGCTATGCGCTGCTGGCCTCGCTGGTGCTTGGCTTTCCGTTCCCGGTGGCGGTGCTTGTCGCCGTGTCCTGCGGCGCGCTCGCCGCTGTCGCCATGGAGCGCATCGCGTTCAGGCCGATGCGCGGCGCCAGCGTCACCAGTCTGTTGCTGACCAGCTTCGCTGTCTCCAGCCTGCTGAAGGTCGTCTTCCAGAACGGCATTTCGGCGCGGCCGCAGGCTGTCGCCATGCCTGGCTGGATGACCGGCGCTTTCTCCTTCGGCGATTTCACCATCGGCGTCGGTCCCAGCATCTCCATCGTCGTCTCCGCACTGGCGCTGATTGCGCTGGAAGTCTTCCTGCGCCGCTCGGTGACCGGGACGGCGATGCGTGCCGCAGCGGAGGATTTCGACGTCGTGCGCCTGATGGGCATTCCGGCCAGCCGCATCATCGCCACCGCCTTCCTGCTCTCCGGCCTGCTCGCCGGGCTGGCGGCCATGCTGTGGGTGGCGCAGCGTGCCTCGGTCGACCCGCTGATGGGTTTCACGCCGGTGCTGAAGGCGTTTATCGCCGCCGTCGTCGGCGGGCTCGGCAGCTTGCCCGGTGCTGTCGCCGGCGGCTTCCTGCTCGGCATCATCGAGGTGCTGCTGCAAGCGACATTGCCGGGAGCGATCGCGCCCTATCGCGACGCCATCGTGCTGTCGGGCGTCATCGCCGTGCTGCTGGTTCGCCCGCAAGGCCTGATCCCGGCGGTTCGCGCCCAGCGAAGCTGACCTGATGTATACCAAGCCCGAGTTCGCGCCACTGTCGCGCGACGAGGTGTTCGGCCTGATCGAGGCCGCGGCCTTTGCCACGGTGGTGACAGCGGGACCGCAGGGCCTTGTCGTCTCTCATCTTCCCTTCGTGCTCGATCGCGCGCGGGGTGAAAACGGAACGCTGATCTCGCATCTCGCCCGGGCCAATCCGCACAGCACCTTGATCAGCGAAGGCAGGGAGACGATCACTGTCTTCCACAGCCCGCATGGCTACATCTCGCCGTCCTGGTATCCGCGCAATCCGGTGCGCGACAGCGCGCCGACCTGGAACTTTGCCGTCGTGCATTGTCATGGGCATCCGGTGCCGCTCGACGATCACGGCACCGCCCGGCATCTCCTGCAGCTTGTCGACGTGCTGGAGAAGGATCGCGACGATCGCTGGGGCATGCGTGAGCTCGGACCAGGCGGCATGGAGCGGCGCATACCTGGTATCATAGGGTTTGACCTGCCGATCGGGCGGCTCGAAGCCAAGTTCAAGATGGGCCAGGATGAGCGCCTCTACGACACAGGCGGAGCCATCAGGGTGCTGGAGCAAAACGATCCGGCGCTGGCAACAATGATGAAGGCACACAACGCGCATCGCCAGGACTGAGCGCCTGCATGCGGCAAGGATAAGAAAAAATGATCCCCAATCTCAACATCGTGCCCTTCGTCAGCGTCGATCATATGATGAAGCTGGTGCTGAAGATCGGCGTCGAACGCTTCCTCGTCGAACTCGCCGGCTACATCGAGAATGATTTCCGCCGCTGGGAGCTGTTCGACAAGACGCCGCGCGTCGCCTCGCACAGCGCCGAGGGTATCATCGAACTGATGCCGACCAGCGACGGCGAAGTCTACGGCTTCAAATATGTCAACGGCCATCCCAAGAACATGCGCGAGGGACGCCAGACCGTGACCGCCTTCGGCATGCTCGCCGACGTCCACAATGGCTACCCGGTATTGCTGTCCGAAATGACCATCCTGACGGCGCTGCGCACGGCGGCGATGTCGGCTCTGGCCGCCAAGTACCTGGCGCCGGCCGGCTCCAGCTGCATGGCGCTGATCGGCAACGGCGCCCAGGCCGAATTCCAGGCGGTGGCCTTCAAGGCGCTGCTCGGCGTCGACAGGCTGAGGCTTTACGATATCGACCGCTCGGCCACCGAAAAATGCATCCGTAATCTCGCCGGTCTCGGCTTCGACATGGTCGCCTGCGGCACCGCGCAGGAGGCGGTCGAGGGGGCTGACATCATCACCACCGTCACCGCCGACAAGCAGTACGCCACCATCCTCACAGACAACATGGTCGGCTCCGGCGTGCACATCAACGCGGTCGGCGGCGACTGTCCCGGCAAGACCGAATTGCATCGCGATATCCTGCTGCGCTCAGACATCTTCGTCGAATACCCGCCGCAGACCCGCATCGAGGGCGAGATCCAGCAGCTTGCGCCGGATCATGAGGTGATCGAGTTGTGGCAGGTGATGTCAGGCGCCGTGCAAGGCCGGCGCGATTCCGGCCAGATCACGCTGTTCGATTCGGTCGGCTTCGCCATCGAGGATTTTTCGGCGCTGCGCTATGTCAGGGATCAGCTGAAGTCGACCGGCCTCTACCAGGAACTCGACATGCTGGCCGACCCCGACGAACCGCGCGACCTGTTCGGCATGCTGTTGAGGGCGGCCCAGCAGGGTTGAGGCATAGAGTGTTCAGCCAGCCGAACCCCACATGGCATCCGGCACCACCACCAGCTTGCCGACGAAATCCTTGGCAATGAAATCCGCCTGCGCATGGTGGAAATCGGAGAGCTTGTAGACGCCACCGACCAGCGGCCGGATTTTCTTCGCCTCGATGTAACCAACGATGCGACGGAAATCCGCGCGCGTGCCCTGGCTCGAACCATGCAACTGCAACTGCTTGAGATACATGGTCCTGAGATCGAGTTGCACGACCGGACCGGCAATCGCGCCGGCGGTCGTGTAGCGGCCTTCGGGCCTGAGAATACGCAAGAGGTCGTTGAAGATCGCGCCGCCGACCAGGTCGGCCACCACGTCGATCGGTTGGCCGCCGGTCGCTTCAATCACGGCTTGCGGCAGGTCTGCGACGCCACGGGTGATGACCGCCTCGGCGCCGATGTCCAGCACCGCCTGTTCCTTGCCCTTGCCGACGACGGCATAGGGAATGGCGCCGCGCGCCCGTGCCAGTTGCACGATGCCGGAACCGACGCCGCCCGAGGCGCCGGTGACCAGCACGCGCTCGCCGGCCTTCAAGCCGGCGCGCTCCAGCATCTGTTCGCCGGTCAGGTAAGCGCAGCAGAAGGTGGCGAGTTCGACGTCGCTCATGTCGGTATCGACGACATGCGTATTCTCGGCCGGCACGGCCTGGTATTCGGCGTAGCCGCCGTCGCGGCCATGGCCCATATAGTCGATGTCGGCGAGCGAATCGTCGTCGCGATTGTAGATGGAGAAATCGACCATCACCCGTTCGCCGATACGCTCCGGCGACACGCCTTCGCCGACGGCGGCGATGGTACCGACGGTGTCGGTGCCCTGGATGCGCGGGAAAACAAGCGTGTTGCCCTGGCGCCGCCATGTCGACACGGCGGCAGCGTCCTCCTCCGTGCCATAGGCGCCCTGGCGCACCCAGACATCGGTGTTGTTCATGCCGCAAGCGCTGACCTTGACCAGCACTTCACCTGGCGCAGGCGCGGGCACTTTCACATCGCTGCGGTAGACGAGTTTTTCCGGCCCGCCGTGCCCGACAAGCAGCACGGCGGCCATGGTGGCGGGGAGGGTTCTGGTCATGGCATTCATAGTCGATCTCAGAGATTGGCAAACACGCTCTTGACCGCATCGGCGGTCTTCGACACGACGATGTCGGCTTCCTCGCGGGTCAGGCAGAGCGGCGGCGCGAAGCCAAGAATGTCGCCCTGCGGCATGGCGCGGCCGATGACGCCGCTTGCGGCAAGCGCTGTCGCCACCTGCGGTCCGATCTTCTGCGAAGCGTCGAAGAACACCCGGTCGTCCTTGTCGGCAACGAATTCCACCGCTGCCAGCATGCCGTCGCCGCGGACGTCACCGACATTCTTGTGGCCGCCGACCGCCTTGGCCAGCTCGGCGCGGAAATAGGCGCCGGTCTCCTTGGCATTTGTCACAAGATCCATCTCGTCGATCAGCTCGAGATTGGCGACGCCGGCGGCAACGCAGATCGGATGTGCCGAATAGGTCCAGCCATGGCCGAGCGAACCGAGCTTGTCGGAGCCCTCAACCAGCACCTGCCACATCTTGTCGGCGACGATGACGCCCGACAGCGGCGCATAGGCCGAGGTCAGGCCCTTGGCGATGGTGATCAGGTCCGGCTTGATGCCGTAATGGTCGGAGCCGAACATGGTGCCCAGTCGGCCGAAGCCCGTCACCACTTCGTCGGCGACCAGAAGCACGTCGTACTTCTTCAACACCGCCTGGATCTTTTCCCAATAGCCGGCCGGCGGCGGCACGATGCCGCCAGTGCCGAGGATCGGCTCGCCGATGAAGGCAGCGACGGTTTCCGGGCCTTCGGCCAGGATCATCTCCTCGAGCTTGTCGGCACAATGCTGCGAAAACTGCTCCTCGCTCATCGAACGGTCGGCGCGGCGGAAGTAGTAGGGTGCCTCGGTGTGCAGGATCGGCGCGCGCGGCAGGTCGAAGGCGTTGTGGAACAGGTCGAGCCCGGTCAGCGATCCCGTCATCACGCCCGAGCCGTGATAGCCGCGCCAGCGCGAAATGATCTTCTTCTTCTCCGGCCGGCCGAGCACGTTGTTGTAGTACCAGATCAGCTTGATGTTGGTTTCGTTGGCATCCGAACCGGAGAGGCCGAAATAGACCCGCGACATGCCCTGCGGCGCGCGATCGATGATCATCTTGGCCAGCGTGATCGAGGCCTCGGTACCGTGGCCGACATAGGCGTGGTAATAGGCGAGGTTCTTCGCCTGGGCGGCGATGGCGTCAGCGATCTTCTGGCGGCCGTAGCCGACATTGACGCAATAGAGCCCGGCGAAGGCATCGAGGCTCTTCCTGCCATTGTTGTCCCACACGGTGACGCCTTCACCGCCGGCCATGATGCGTGTCGGGCTTTCGCCCCGCGCGTGCGTGCCCATATGGGTCGAGGGATGGAAGAAGTGGTCGCGATCCCAGGCGGCGAGTTCGTTGGACTGGTCGAGCATTTTTTAACTCCTTGAGGGATGGCAGGACGAACCTAGGCGACGTCCAGACAGAGATACTTCAGATCGGTGAAGGCTTCGAGCCCGTGGCGCGAGCCTTCGCGCCCGATGCCCGATTGCTTGACGCCGCCGAACGGGATCGGCGCGCCGGTGATCTTGACGCGGTTGATGGCGACCATGCCGTAGTCGAGCGCGCGGCCCATGCGC
>NZ_RZRA01000275.1:0-6059 GCF_003998945.1 Mesorhizobium sp. M7A.F.Ca.CA.003.01.2.1
TCTGGGCGTTAGAGCGTCCTTTGTGCGTCCAGATGGACGCCCGGCGCTCTAATGCGCCAGGGACTTTCCAGCGTCGTCGGCACTGTCTGTCGCAGCCGGCGGATTGACCGGCTCGACCCATTCGATCGGCTCCGGCATACGCACCAGCGCGTGGCGCAACACCTCGCCGACACGTGAGACCGGAATGATCTCCATGCCGTTCTTCACATTGTCCGGAATCTCCGCCAGGTCCTTGGCATTGTCTTCCGGGATCAGCACCTTCTTGATGCCGCCGCGCAGTGCGGCGAGCAGCTTCTCCTTGAGCCCGCCGATCGGCAGGATGCGGCCGCGAAGCGTTATCTCGCCGGTCATCGCCACATCCGCCCGGACCGGAATACCCGTCAGTACCGATACAATGGCTGTCGCCATGGCAGCACCTGCAGACGGGCCGTCCTTCGGCGTGGCGCCTTCCGGCAAGTGCACGTGGATGTCGCGCTTGTCGAACAGCGGCGGCTCGATGCCGAAATCGACGGCGCGCGAGCGGACATAGGAGGCCGCCGCCGAAATCGATTCCTTCATCACGTCGCGCAAATTGCCGGTCACCGTCATGCGGCCCTTGCCGGGCATCATGACGCCTTCGACCGTCAGCAGCTCGCCGCCGACTTCCGTCCAGGCGAGTCCGGTAACGACACCGACCTGATCGTCAGCCTCGACCTGACCGAAGCGGAAGCGTTCAACACCGAGGTAATCGGCGAGGTTCGCCGCCGTGATGTTCACCGTCTTCTTCTTCGTCTTCAGGATCTCGGTCACCGCCTTGCGCCCGAGCTTCATCAGCTCGCGCTCCAGGCTTCTGACGCCCGCTTCACGGGTGTAGGTCTGGACGATGGCGCGGATCGCGTCCTCACCGACGGAAAACTCCTTCGGCTGCAGCGCGTGATCGCGGATCACCTTAGGCATCAGGTGCCGCTTGGCGATCTCGATCTTCTCGTCCTCGGTGTAGCCGGCGATACGGATGATCTCCATGCGGTCCATCAAGGGCGCCGGGATGTTCAGCGTGTTCGCCGTCGTCACGAACATGACGCTCGACAGATCGTATTCGACCTCGAGGTAGTGGTCCATGAACGTCGAGTTCTGTTCCGGATCGAGGACCTCGAGCAACGCCGATGACGGATCGCCACGGAAGTCCTGGCCCATCTTGTCGATCTCGTCGAGCAGGAAGAGCGGGTTGGACTTCTTGGCCTTCTTCATCGACTGGATGACCTTGCCGGGCATCGAGCCGATATAGGTGCGCCGGTGGCCACGGATCTCGGCCTCGTCACGCACGCCGCCCAGCGCCATGCGGATGAACTCGCGTCCAGTCGCCTTGGCGATCGACTTGCCGAGCGAGGTCTTGCCGACACCGGGAGGGCCGACGAGGCACAGGATCGGCCCCTTCAGCTTCTTCTGGCGGCTTTGCACGGCGAGATACTCGACGATGCGCTCCTTGACCTTGTCGAGGCCGAAATGGTCGGTATCGAGCACGTTCTGCGCGAAAGCCAGGTCCTGCTTGACCTTGGAGTTCTTGCCCCACGGGATAGACAGGATCCAGTCGAGATAGTTGCGCACGACCGTCGATTCAGCCGACATCGGCGACATCGTCCGGAGCTTCTTCAACTCGGCTTCCGCCTTTTCGCGGGCCTCCTTGGAGAGCTTGGTCTTCTTGATGCGCGCCTCTATCTCGGCGGCCTCGTCGCGGCCGTCCTCGCCTTCGCCGAGTTCCTTCTGGATCGCCTTCATCTGCTCGTTCAGGTAGTACTCGCGCTGCGTCTTCTCCATCTGGCGCTTGACACGCGAGCGGATGCGCTTCTCCACCTGCAGGACGGAGATTTCGGCTTCCATGAAGCCCATCGCCTTTTCCAGCCGCTCCTTGACCGAAAGCGTGGCCAGCATCTCCTGCTTCTCGGGGATCTTGATGGCGAGATGCGAGGCAACCGTGTCGGCGAGCTTGGAGTAGTCGTCGATCTGGCTGGCAGCACCCACCACTTCGGGCGAGATCTTCTTGTTCAGCTTGACGTAATTCTCGAAATCGGTGACGACCGAACGCGCCAGCGCCTCAACCTCGACCTCTTCCTCTTCCGGCTCGACCAGCGCCGCGGCGCGGGCCTCGTGGAAATCGGGACGGTCGGTGAACGAGACGATTTTCGCACGCGAGGCGCCCTCGACCAGAACCTTGACGGTGCCGTCGGGCAGCTTGAGCAATTGCAGCACATTGGCGAGCGTGCCGATGTCGAAAATGGCATCGGGCTCGGGATCGTCATCAGCGGCATTCATCTGGGTGGCAAGCAGGATCTGCTTTTCCTGACCCATCACCTCTTCCAGCGCCTTGATCGACTTCTCACGCCCGACGAAGAGCGGAACGATCATGTGCGGGAACACCACGATGTCGCGCAGTGGGAGAACTGCGAAGACGCCGTCGCTGGGTGCCTTGGATACTTTGGCCATTGTCCAACCTTTCATGTCGCGGCCGCTAATTGAGCCAACCGCGAATCTTATATTAACGACCGGGGATCGTTCCGCCTACCACCGTTTGTGACGGGAGTTTTACAGCACAGAAATCGGGCACCTCGGCCTTCTCCAGTTAGTTGGATGCACGACCCCCAAAGATCAAGGGGCGTGTCCAAATCCGCACTCCCAACCCGTCCGCGAGTGACACATTTGCGACGCCAGCCCGTACGCCGCGCAAAACCGCTGTGCGACAGCAAAACGGCGCCTTGCGGCGCCGTTTCAGAATTTCGCTGCGGGCTCATGTCAGGCGCTGACATTGCCCTTCTTTTCCTTCTGCTCGGAGTAGATGTAGAGCGGCCGGGCACTGCCGGTCACCACCTCCTCCGAAATCACCACTTCGCGCACGCCTTCGAGTGCGGGAAGCTCGAACATCGTGTCGAGCAGGATCGCCTCCATGATCGAACGCAGGCCGCGCGCGCCGGTCTTGCGCTCAATAGCGCGCTTGGCGATCGCCGAAAGAGCGTTCTCATGGAAGGTCAGGTCGACATTTTCCATCTCGAACAGCCGCTGATACTGCTTGACCAGCGCGTTCTTCGGCTCGGTCAGGATCTGGATCAGCGCCGGTTCGTCGAGATCTTCCAGCGTCGCCAGGACCGGCAGACGGCCGACAAACTCAGGGATAAGACCGAACTTCAACAGGTCCTCGGGCTCGACCAGGCGGAAAACATCGCCAGTGCGGCGATCCTCCGGCGAAGCGACGACCGCGCCGAAGCCGATCGACGTCTTGCGGCCGCGATCCGAGATGATCTTGTCCAGCCCGGCGAAGGCGCCGCCGCAGATGAACAGGATGTTGGCTGTATCGACCTGCAGGAATTCCTGCTGCGGGTGCTTCCTGCCGCCCTGTGGCGGCACGGAGGCGACGGTGCCTTCCATGATCTTCAAGAGCGCCTGCTGCACACCCTCGCCCGACACGTCGCGGGTGATCGAGGGATTGTCCGACTTGCGCGAAATCTTGTCGATTTCGTCGATGTAGACGATGCCGCGCTGGGCGCGCTCGACATTGTAGTCGGCCGACTGCAACAGCTTCAGGATGATGTTTTCGACGTCCTCGCCGACATAGCCGGCTTCGGTCAGCGTCGTCGCGTCAGCCATGGTGAACGGCACGTCGATGATGCGGGCCAGCGTCTGCGCGAGCAGCGTCTTGCCGCAACCGGTCGGGCCGATCAAAAGGATGTTGGACTTCGCCAGTTCGACATCGTTGTTCTTGCCGGCATGCGCGAGGCGCTTGTAGTGATTGTGGACCGCCACCGACAGCACGCGCTTGGCGTAGGGCTGACCGATGACATAGTCGTCGAGAACCTTGAGGATCTCCTGCGGTGTCGGCACGCCTTCGCGCGACTTCACCATCGAGGTCTTGTTCTCTTCACGGATGATGTCCATGCAGAGCTCGACGCACTCGTCGCAGATGAAGACCGTCGGACCGGCGATCAGCTTGCGCACTTCGTGCTGGCTTTTGCCGCAAAACGAGCAGTAAAGCGTGTTCTTGGAATCGCCGCTGTTGTTGCCGACCTTGCTCATTTTCATGTCCTTTCATGGCCGCCCGCCGATGGTCTGGCTGAAAGGGCGCATACTCTATCTATCGCGGGAATCCGCCGCCGCCAGTGTGTCCCGGCTCCCGCAACGCATTCCGTACGAAACACAAATCAGAAAACGTGGCAATGATTCGCGACAACCCCGCATAAAGCTAAGCCGCCGAAACTCAACATAGCCTTAACGTAGGCAATCCTGTCCCCCGAGGGAACAGCCAATTGTGGCCGAAATGCCGCAAGACGCGCCAAAAGCGCGTGATGGTGCCATCCAACTGCCAACTTGCCTTTATGCCAGCGCCCCTTCGGCCGCCTCGCGCGACGAAATGACCTTGTCGATGAGGCCGAAATCCTTGGCTTCGTCGGCGGTCATGAAATGATCGCGGTCGAGCGTTTTCTCGATCTCTTCATAGCTCTTGCCGGTGTGCTTGACGTAGACCTCGTTGAGGCGACGCTTCAGCTTGATGATATCCAGGGCATGGCGCTCGATGTCGGACGCCTGGCCCTGAAAGCCGCCGGAAGGCTGGTGAACCATGATGCGGGCGTTCGGCGTGGCAAAGCGCATGTCCTTGTGACCGGCAGTCAGGAGCAGCGAACCCATCGAAGCCGCCTGGCCGATGCAGAGCGTCGACACGGCCGGCTTGATGAACTGCATGGTGTCGTAGATCGCCATGCCCGAGGTGACGACGCCGCCCGGCGAATTGATGTAGAGGTTGATTTCCTTCTTCGGATTCTCAGCTTCGAGGAACAAAAGCTGCGCGCAGACCAGCGTCGCCATGCCGTCCTCGACCGGACCGGTGATGAAAATGATGCGCTCCTTGAGGAGGCGCGAGAAAATGTCGTAGGCCCGCTCGCCGCGATTGGTCTGTTCGACCACCATCGGAACGAGGTTCATGTAGGTTTCGACGGGGTTCTTCATCAGGTATCTCTTATCTCGCGGTGGGATTCCGGCGCCGGGAATGCCGGCAGATCGGGCAGAATCGGTTCTGGATCGGTATTCCGTAAATAGGATGCCGGCTCGTCCTTGTGCAAGGCCGACCCCTCCTAGCCATCTGGGTAAGTCGAATCAAGCTTTCTGACCAAGGATTCGCGGCGGCGGATGCTTCCGCGGGTCCGGAGCCGCATCGCCGGCCCCGCAACGTAGCAGTTTCTTAACCGCGTCACTTAACGAAATGCGCCGAAACCGCTTTTTTCCGAGACGGCTTCCTCTACAATTCAACGTTGAACTTATGCATAGAGTTCAACAGGGGGAGTGCCATGCCCGGGAAAACCGCATGCTTCACCATTGCCGGCCTGACCGTGCTCGGCACGATTTCGCAGACGGCGGCCGGCGGCCGCGCCGTCGAATGCTATGAACCCGTCCGCAGTCCGGCCGTCTATGACACGGTCTATGAAGACGTGATGATCAGTCCGCCCGGTCAGCAGGTCGACTATATCGCCCCTATCTTTGGCACGCGCGAGCGCGTCGTGATGACCGTTCCGGCGCAAGTGACCTACCAGATCGTACCGGCCGTCACCCGCACCGTCTACCGTACGGTCCGGGTCGATGGCGGCGGCTATTCCTGGGAATGGCGCGTCATCCATGGCCGCAAGGTGCTGTGCAAGGTATGGCACAAGGCGCGCTACGAACGCGTCGCAGAGACCATCGTGATCCAGCCCGAACGCACGCGGCGCGTCGTCATTCCCGCACAATATGACAGCATCGCCGAGGAGGTGCTGGTGCGGCCGGAACAAAGGCGCGTCATCGATGTCCCCGCCTCCTACCAGACCGTCGCGCGTCGTGTGTTGGTCCGGGAAGGCTCATCCAGTTGGCGGCGGGTGCATATTCCCAGGCATTGCCAGGATTAGCGCGCATGGCGTAACCTGCGTCGCAGCGGATCTCCGTTGGGCTGAGGGCATGCGCGACCTGGAAATTTCCAATCAGGAATTGTCAGACCTTGCCGAAGAAGCCTTGGCGCTTGCCAAAGCTTATTGGGCCTCCCTCGAGGAACGTCGGACGTATCCCACGAC
>NZ_RZRA01000276.1:0-6056 GCF_003998945.1 Mesorhizobium sp. M7A.F.Ca.CA.003.01.2.1
GTTCAACGACGCGAACGAAGACGGCGATGTTGTCGAGATAGGCCATGCGGAGCACCTACGCCGGTTTGCAGGATCAACCTAGTATTTTCCATTTTTTTTTGAAAGTCCTCGTGCGCCTCGCCTCTTTCCGTTTGCGCTCCAGCCCGTAAAGTCACCCAATCGGCAGGGACGATTTCAATGATGGATTTCGCGATTTTCTGGGATTGGCTGAGTTTTGCCGTGCGCTGGCTGCATGTCGTCACCGGCATCGCCTGGATCGGCTCGTCGTTCTATTTCGTCGCGCTCGATCTCGGCCTGCGCCAGCGTCCCGGCATGCCCGTCGGCGCCTTCGGCGAGGAATGGCAGGTGCATGGCGGCGGCTTTTATCACATCCAGAAATATCTGGTGGCGCCGGCCGAAATGCCGGAACACCTGACCTGGTTCAAATGGGAATCCTACGCCACCTGGCTTTCCGGCTTCGCCATGCTGTGCGTCGTCTATTATGCCGGGGCCGATCTGTTCCTGATCGATCCGAACGTGCTGCCGATGTCGGTGCCGGTCGGCATCCTGCTGTCTCTGGCAACGATCGGCGTCGGCTGGGTGGTCTACGATCTGCTGTGCCGCTCGCCGCTGGGCAAAAGCGACACCGGCCTGATGCTGGTGCTCTATTGCGTGCTGGTGTTCATCGCCTGGGGACTGACCCACCTGTTCACCGGCCGTGCCGCCTTCCTGCATCTGGGCGCCATCACCGCCACGATCATGTCGGCCAATGTCTTCATGGTCATCATCCCCAACCAGAAGATCGTCGTCGCCGACCTCATCGCCGGCCGCAAGCCCGACCCGAAATACGGCAAGATCGCCAAGCAGCGCTCTCTCCATAACAATTACCTGACGCTGCCGGTGCTGTTCCTGATGCTGTCGAACCACTATCCGCTGGCGTTCGGCACTGAGTTCAACTGGGTCATCGCCTCGCTGGTGTTCATCATCGGCGTGCTGATCCGGCACTATTTCAACTCGGTCCATGCGCGCAAGGGCAATCCGACCTGGACCTGGATGGCGGCACTCGTCCTGTTCATCGTCATCATCTGGCTGTCGACCGCGCCGAAAGTGCTGACCGGCGAACCCAAGGAATCCGCGTCGGCGCAAGTCTATGTCGCTTCAGCGCATTTCCCGGCGGTGCGCGACACCGTGCTCGGCCGCTGTTCAATGTGCCACGCGGCGGAGCCGGTCTATGAGGGCATCTATCATGCGCCCAAGGGCGTGATGCTCGACACCGATGCGGATATCGCCAACCACGCCCGCGAAATCTATCTGCAGGCCGGCCGCAGCCACGCCATGCCGCCCGCCAACGTCTCTCAGATCACCGACAAGGAACGGGCGCTGCTGGTGGCCTGGTTCGAAGGCGCAGGGAAATAGCATGAATTCGACACTTCTGCGCGGCCGCACGCTGTCCTTTGTGCGCTGGCCGCAAACTCTCGAAGACCATTCCGCCTGGCGCTACGAGGAGGATGGCGGACTGCTGATCCGTGACGGCAGGATCGTCGCCGCGGGTAGTTATGCCGATGTTGAAAAGCAAGCCGACGAAACGGTGAAAAGGATTGACCACCGGCCGCATCTGCTGCTGCCCGGCTTCATAGATGCCCATGCGCATTTTCCGCAGATGCAGATCATCGCCTCCTACGGCGCCGAACTGCTCGACTGGCTGAACACCTACACTTTTCCGGAAGAAACGAAGTTCGCCAACGCCCAGCACGGCCGCCGCATCGCGCGGCTGTTCCTCGACGAAATGGTGCGCCACGGCACCACGACGGTCGCCGCCTACTGCTCGGTGCACAAGGCCTCGGCCGAAGCCTTCTTCGCAGAATCGCATGACCGCAACATGCTCAACATCGCCGGCAAGGTGATGATGGATCGCAATGCGCCCGACGGCGTGCTCGACACCCCGCAATCCGGCTATGACGACACAAAGGCGCTGATCAAGGAGTGGCACGGCAAGGGCCGCCAGCACTACGCCATCACGCCGCGCTTCGCCATCACCTCGTCGCCGGAGCAGATGGAGATGGCGGGCGTGTTGTGCCGCGAACATCCCGGCCTGCACATGCAGACGCATCTGTCGGAAAACCACGCCGAGATCGCTTTCACGCAGGAACTCTACCCGTGGGCGCGCGACTACACCGACGTCTACGAGCATTACGGGCTGTTAGGCAAAAAGAGCCTGTTCGGCCACTGCATCCATTTGTCGGAGCGCGAAGCGGATGCGCTTTCGGACTCGGGCTCGGTGGCGGTGTTCTGCCCGACCTCGAACCTTTTCCTCGGCTCCGGCCTCTTCGATTATCAGCGCTTTCGCCGACGCGACAAGCCGATCCGCATCGCCGCCGCCACCGATGTCGGCGGCGGCACCAACTACTCCATGCTGCGCACCATGGACGAAGGCTACAAGGTGATCGCGCTGAATGGCGAAAAGCTCAACCCGTTCCAGTCCTTCTGGCAGACGACGCGCGGCAATGCCGAGGCGCTGTCGGTGGTGGAAAAGATAGGCACGCTGGACGCGGGCACCGACGCCGACATCGTCGTGCTGGACGCCAGGGCAACGCCGGGAATGCGACTCAGGATGGAGACGGTCGAGACGCTGGCGCAGGAACTCTTTCTCCTGCAGACGCTGGGCGACGACCGCTCCGTCCGCGAAGTTTATGTGGCGGGGCGGCCAGCCAAGGCTGACATGAGCGCGGGGTAAGGCCCCCTCACCCGGATTGCCAACCGAATTGCGAAGGCAATTCGGGGCAATCCGGCCTCTCCCCGAGGGGAGAGGAGGAAGCCGAGGCCCGTGCTCGTCTCTTCTCCCCTCGGGAGAAGGTGGCCACGCCACGGAAGCTTGACCGAGCGGAGCTTGTCGTACACACGACGTGTGACGATTTCGGAGAAAGAAAATGGCCGTTGCTGACGACATCGCTCTGATCAAGAGACAGGAAGAGACCCTTGTCTTCGCGACCTTTGACGAGGCCGTCGCTTTCAAAATCGGCTCCGCCATTCGCGATCGTGCAATCGCCGAAGATCTACCCATCATAGTCGACATCAGGCTGTGGGACCGGCCGCTGTTCTACGCCGCGCTGCCGGGCTCGAACGCTTCCAATCCCGACTGGGCGCGGCGCAAGATCAATGTGGTCAAACGGTTCCTGAGAAGCACCTATCGCATGGTGTTGGAACAGCAGCGCCCCGACCGCACCTTCAAGATTGGTGAAGGGCTGGATATTGCCGACTACGTGCTGGCCGGCGGTGGCTTTCCGGTGAACGCCAAGGGCACCGGCGTCATTGGCGTCATCGCCGTTTCCGGACTGCCGGAGCGCGAGGATCACGGCGTCGTCGTCGATGCGCTGTGCGATCATTTGGGCGTCGACAAGCGCGGCTTGGCATTGCCTCGGGAAGCCGAATGACCGTGCTCGACCCCAAATCGTTCCTCGTCTCTATCTTCAACGCCGCCGTCGCCGCCGCCGATCCGGAACGAACCATCAGGGATCATCTGCCGGCCAAGCCCAAGGGCCGTACCATCGTCATCGGCGCGGGCAAAGGCTCGGCGCAAATGGCGGCAGCCTTCGAGAAAGTGTGGGACGCCCCCATCGAAGGGCTGGTCGTCACCCGCTATGGCTATGGCGCGACCTGCGAGCGCATCGAGATCATCGAGGCGGCGCACCCGGTGCCGGACGATGCCGGCCTTGAAGCCTCGCGCCGGCTGCTGGCGAAGGTGCAAGGGCTGACGGCGGACGATCTGGTGGTGGCGCTGATTTCCGGCGGCGGCTCGGCGCTGTTGCCGTCGCCGGCCGGCAGCTTGACGCTGGCCGACGAGATCGCCGTCAATGAGGCGCTGCTCGCCTCGGGTGCGCCGATCGCGGCGATGAACACTATCCGCAAGCACCTTTCCACCATCAAGGGCGGCAGGCTGGCGGCGGCCGCATGGCCGGCCAGGGTGGTGTCGCTGATCGTCTCCGATATTCCCGGCGATAATCCGGCAATGGTCGCCTCCGGCCCAACCGTACCGGATACAGGCAGCCGCGCCGACGCGCTGGCCTCGATATCGGCCTATGGCATGAAACTGCCGGCCTCGGTGATGGCGCATATCAATTCGCCGGCCGCCGATGCGCCAAGCCCGGATGACGAGCGCTTTTTGCGCAACGAGGTGCATCTGATCGCTTCGGCCGGGGTATCGCTGGAAGCCGCCGCTACGGAAGCGAAACGGCAAGGCGTCGAGGCGGTTATCCTCTCCGATGCCATCGAAGGCGAAGCGCGCGAGGTTGGCGGTGTCCACGCCGCGATCGCGCGTGAAGTGGCGACGCGCAACAGGCCTTTCTCGAAGCCGGTGCTGATCCTGTCGGGCGGCGAGACAACCGTGACGCTGCGCGCAAAAGGCAAGGGCGGCCGCAATTCGGAATTCCTGCTCGCCTTCGCCATCGGCATCAATGGCGTCGACGGTATCAATGCGCTGGCCGCCGACACTGACGGCATCGACGGTTCGGAAAACAATGCCGGTGCCTTTGCCGATGCTTCGACCGTGTCGCGCATGCGCGCTGCCGGGGTGGACGCCAAGGCTATGCTTGCCGGCAACAATGCCTGGACGGCCTTCAACGCGGTTGACGATCTCTTCGTACCCGGCCCGACCGGTACGAATGTCAACGATCTCAGGGCAATTCTGATCAGGTAGCCGCAGCAATTCCAGGAAGGTTTTCTGTCCGGAATCGCGCAAAACAGACAATCAGGCGGCCATCAGCCGCTTCACCAGCTTCATGTCCTGCAGGAACCGTTCGCGTTCAGCCTCCTTGTCCGCGGGTTCGCGGATGCGCAGGATGAAGGAGGGATGGATGGTGATGAACACGCGCAATCCGTCCTCGCGCTCGATCACTTGTCCGCGCATCTTTGTCACCGGAATCGCCTTGCCGAGCAGCGACATCGCCGCTGTCGCGCCGAGTGCCACGGCGAGGTTCGGCTTGATCAGCTCGAATTCTTGGTCGATCCACCAGCGGCAGGCCTGAATCTCACCGGAATTCGGTTTGGAGTGGATGCGGCGCTTGCCGCGCGGCTCGAACTTGAAGTGCTTGACCGCGTTGGTGACATAGACCTTTTGCCGGTCGACACCGGCATCGTCCAGGATCGCATCGAACACCTTGCCGGCCGGACCCACGAAAGGTTTGCCGGCGAGGTCCTCCTGATCCCCCGGCTGTTCGCCGACGAAGATCACCTTGGCATTGTCAGGGCCTTCACCGAAGACGGTCTGCGTCGCGTCGCGCCACAGCGGGCAGCGGCGGCAGCCTTTCGCTGCCTCGCGCAATTCCGGAATCGTGCTTGCATCATCTTCCGGTGCTTCGACGGGCTGCTTCGGCCAATGCCGTGCCTGCACCTTTGCGTGGTGCGGCGCGGGTGTTGTCGGCATCTTCGCAATCATGTCCTTGGCGGCCTTGTCCGCTCCTGCGATCATGTCTGGAATGAGCGAGGCCTCGGGAAGGTTCCGCCAATATTTCTTCGGCATCTCCTTCTGCATGGTTTTCACCTTCAATCGCGCCGGGTTGAAGATGTTCTCGAAATAGGTGCGCCAGAGCGCCTCGGTATCGTCCTGATCAGGCGCATCGCCCTTGGCCGCGCCCGGCCCGATCGCCAGCCTTTCGCCATCCCAGTCGGCAGAGGCATAAGGGGTCAGGATCGTCCAGCGCATGCCGGTGAAACGTCTGACGAAGAAATCGGCGTTGCGCTCGACGATGAAATGATCCGGCTCGAACCAGGCGACATAGCGCTCATCGGCACCGTCGCCGATTTTCCGGAAACGTACGAAGGCGTGCATCTTGTGGCTGTCGCGCCGCACCGCCTTCTCCATGGCCTCGAGCCGCCTGGTGTCGGAATCCGACGCGATTTCCAGCAGTTTAGCTTCGTCGCGCAATCGCCACAGCATTCGGTAGAGAAAGGCAAACCGGCCGGGATCGGAATGGCAGAACGCCGTTTCGGCATGCCCGAGGAAGTCGCGCGGCACGACGAGTTGCGCGCCCGCAGGCACTTCAGGCAATTGTGCCTGATCAGAGCCTGGCGCGACATGCCAG